>JAFUFE010000040.1 GCA_017470085.1 Treponema sp. | reverse complement strand
TTTTGCTGTCGCTTTTGCGGCGGTACTTTTTGGTGATAATTTTGTTGCTGAAGAGTTTGCAGAAGATGCGCTCGTGCTTTTTGCACTATGCGCGGATTTTGCCGCTGCACTTTTTGCTGCCACCGTTTTAGCAGATGATTTTGCCGCTGGAGATTTCTCAAAAAGCGCTGACTTTGCTGCCGTAGTTTTACCTGTCGCATTTTTTGTGCCAGATAACGCAACGCGAGATGCCGCACGCGATGCAGATGTTGCCGAGCTTTGTGCAGACGCTGTTGCCGCTTTCGCTGTATTCGTTTTTTTTGTTGCTGTTTTTTTAGCTGCCGCTTTTGCCGCCAGTTTCGTTGCCCTGTCCAAGAGCCCGCTTTTTTTTGTTGTACCACCCATATAGAACATTATATAGAAAAAGTGTAAACGTTACAACAGAACGCTCTGCGGAGCAATTTGGAGACCACCTGCTGCAGCATATTTAAAGCGGCGCGGCACATGCGCAAGTAACACCATGCCCTCGTGCACGCATACAGTATCTCGTCCCTTTTTTCATAGCCTTCATAATAATACGATTGCTCAATGCCTTTCAATATGATTTCTCGATTTTCAACATCATCTGTAAGCGCGGAGAAAATAAGCGTACGCAGCTCAAGGTCATTGACAGGACTCCGCTCCATCGCTTGCAAATAGCTCGTTTTATCTATACGCTGCCAGTCCACCACCTTGCCAAGCTGTTTTTTCAGCAGCAGGTCAAACCAGATGCGCGTTGCACGCCCGTTGCCTTCCATGAAAGGATGAGCAACATTCATTTCCACCTATTTAGCGACAATCGCTTCAAAAGAATCTTCTGGCATGCGTTCTATTTTTGCCAACGCTTCATGCAGGTAGAGACTATGTGCACATCGGAAATTGCCCTTCGTGATATTTTTACTGCGTATTTCTTCCGAATATTAACTATGTTTACAGGAAAAGAATTTGTAGAAAATGTGGACAAGGAACTCTCCAAAAAAGATATGACCCGTGCCGAGCTTTGCAGAAGGGTCGGAATTGGAAAAAGTTCCTTTAGGAATTGGCTCGTTCATAATAACCTGCCAAAAATCGAAATAATCACAGCCATCGCAGAAGTCCTTGCTGTGCCTATTCATTCAATTTGCCTAGACATAGACCCGCAAGAAACGACACTTGATGCCGAGCATCGAGAACTGATTGAACTTTATGATGGAGCGGACGAGGTATCTCGTAGAAATGCGCTTGCAATTTTACGAGATTCCTACGAGAGGGAAAAAAGCCGCATTTCATCCCAACAGAATATGGCTGGCGCATGATTTTTTAAAAAATAAGACTTTTTGCCGATAATCAAGACAGAGGTAACAAGATGGAAAGACCCGAAGAAAATTTTATAGACCTAAAAATAAAACTGCCCGTTCCGCTTCAATCATGGTTCATCTTTTTATTTGCCGCAACATTTTTTCTTTCGCCGATAGCAATCGTATTGCTGATTGTCCGCTATGTACGAACAAACAAGATACTGAGAGAAACCGAGCAGCGCATAAACGAGATGATTCCGCCCGAATACAGGACATCAAAATCGCTGGAAGAAATTATCGCCCGTCAGAAAGAGGAACTGGACTCGGTAAAGAAAGCCGTCGAACAGACGAACGCCGAGTTACAAGACATTGTTTCACATAAGGAACGCGTACTTTCGATGTGGGAGCAGAAAATCACGACAAAGCAAGCGGACTTCAACACCATCGCCGAGAAAGTGCAGAAAGAGGAGCAGACTGCCGCCCGCGCGACCAAGCGAGCCGTAAAGATGCGCGAACTGTACAAGAGCATGGTCTACGCAACGGAGCAGTTCTTTGAATACGATGCCGCGCTCGAAAAACTGAAAATCCCTGCGGGCGACCTTGACGAGCTGGAGGCGGTTTCGCCGACAATTATGCTGAAACTGCACTGCATGGATATGAAAGACCTGCGCAAGGCATACCGCGACAACGACAAACTGGTCTCAAAGGTTCTCGACCAGTACGCCGCCCGCTACACCACAAAGGCGAACAAGTCAATCTACTCGCTTATGGTCATCGCACTCCGCTCCGAGCTGCAGAATGTGCTGACAGATTTGAAACTCAGCAAACTTGAGGACGGAATCGAGAACATCAAGAAAATCACCGCGAAATACCTAAAGATTGCCTCGGACGGCAACCAGAGCATCGCGGGAACGCTCACCAAATTCATCGGCGAAATTGAGTATCTGTTCATCAGCGCGGCAAAAATCGAGTACAACTACTATGTCAAAAAAGAACAGGCGCGGCAGGAGCAGATTGAGATACGCGAGCGGATACGCGTTGAAGCCGCCGAGCGGAAAGCACTCGCCGAGGCACGGAAGCGCATCGAAAACGAAGAAGCGAAGTACGAAACGGAGCTTGCGAAAGTCAGGGATCAACTGGAGAAAGCCACGGGCGCAGAAATGGATATGCTGAACAAGCGCATCCTCGAACTGCAAGCGCAACTTTCCGAAGTGCAGGTCAAAAAGGACGACATCGCGCGTCTGGAACACGGCAAGGCGGGCACGGTCTATGTCATCAGCAATCTCGGCTCGTTCGGTGACGATGTGTTCAAAATCGGCATGACACGGCGGCTTGAACCACAGGAGCGAATCAACGAACTTGGAAGCGCGAGCGTTCCGTTCACATTCGATGTGCACAGCTTCATTTTCTCCGAAGATGCCGTTGCGCTCGAAAGCAAGATGCACGAGCTTCTGAATGCCAAGCGTCTGAACAAGGTGAACCTGCGCAAGGAATTTTTCAAGGTGTCAATCGACGAACTTGAAAAACTGGTGAACGAAATAGAACCGACTGCTGAGTTCAACAAGACGATGGTTGCAGAGGAATACCGCCAGTCGCTTTCCTGCGATGCCGTGTACACGACGGACTACGCACCCGATGATGACGAGGACGAGGAGGAATAAAACACACTTCTGCGGAACGTTGAGAGTCTAGAGTTTAGGGTTTAAATTTATAGTTAAGAGTCTAGAGTTTAGAGTTATTCGACACCGTTGAACAAAGTCCAAGATTGCTGTACGCTCTTTAACGGCGTTGAACGCCGTCCTATCGGCAATAGACGCATAAACGCGCCGTGAAATGAAACAAAAAAGATTTTTGTAGGCAATCTGTAGTTAAAACCTACAAAAATCCGCTATCTATACTAAAACTAGCATAGATAGCGGTTTATCTATAAATTGCTCCAGCAAAATCGTACAACCCGTTAAAAAGATACTGATGTATCTGCTGCAAGCCACGCGTCGTGCCGATTTCTATAGATCTGCACGGCCGTTCGCAGTGTTTTTACAAAATTTAGACAGAATTTCTACCAACTGTTATATTAAAAATATATAAAATATATTCTGATTATGTCTCGCTCCATCAAGAAACGCTACATGATTAACATCGATACCATTAAAACGGCAGGCCGTGTTGCAGTGTTGTTCGGCACTATCTGCTTGTCGGGTTGTCCCGCGATTCCCATCGGTGCGCCTGTGCCAACATTTGAAATACAAAATGGCACGCTCAAAAAATACAACGGAACAGACGAGACAGTTATTGTTCCCGACATGGTGAACGTTATCGGTGAAAAAGCTTTTTTGGGAAATACGACAGCAAAGCGCATCGTGCTTCCGTCAAGTCTTAAAAAAATTGGTGAAGATGCATTTGCTCACACAAGGCTGTCCGTCATCACTATTCCGAAGTCGGTCACTAAAATAGAAGGCTGGGCGTTTTTTTGCTCCGCTGTAGAAAAAATCACATTTGAGGCGGACTCTGCGCTTGTGGCTATCCCCGAATCATTTTGCCAGCAATGTAAAGCGCTCACAGAAGTGACGCTCCCTGAAAAATTGGAATCTATCGGCACGCAGGCATTTAACGAGTGTGCGTCGCTTGCAGCGATACAGCTTCCCGATTCAATACACACAATCGGGAATGAAGCGTTTCGTGAGACGGCTCTTGCAACGGTAATATTGCCCGCAAATGTGCAGGTGCTTGGAGCGAAGGCATTTTATAAAAATGAAAAACTGACAGCGGTCAAGGCATCGCATGTTTCTGTACAGGGTGATTGGAAAGCGAATCTGGATGACAACGGCGTGCAGTCGTATTGCTTTTCAAATAATCCTCGCTTGACTGAAGTAGAGCTTCCCGACCGTGTGACGCATTTGAAAGAAGGGTGCTTGTTGGGAATGGCACAGTTGCGTAAAGTTGTATTGCCGTCTTCTGTTGCAGACATCGGTGAACGAGTGGTGGCAGGCAGTGCCCGTTTGAAAGTGCACATAAAGCAGCCAGACCCATCACGCATAGCGGTAAGGGGCAAAACGAACAAAACGAACGATTCATTCTTTGACAGGGAAAGCGGATTTTCACTAGTCATTCCGAGCGGCAAAGGAGATGCTTTCAAAGAAGCTTCAGGTTGGAAAGAGTATAAGGATTATATAAACGAAGAATCATAAAAGCACATGGATTGTATCAGCATAAATGAGTACTGTTCATGCTGCCTGTCGCAGACGGGCAGTTTTTTATGGCTGGTGACTATTGCGTCTGTTGCGTATTTCCTTACTGTGGAGCAAGTGGAGTTGTAAGCCCGTTTGATAGGCTGTGATTTTTTTCTACTTCTCTACTTTGTTGCTTATGGAGTTTTGAAAAACTGAAGTTTTGAGATGTATTTATCTGTATCCATATAAAATACTGGAAAACTATGTGGAAATGTGATATTATCTTGAGTTAAGTTAAGCTGTAATGTTTTTATACTGACAGATTTTGATAGGATAAAGATCGGATACGGCGAAGATATGTTATGCTCACAGCCCAGTGGGCAGCTGATGGAGGTAGAAATGAAAAAATTATTTTTAGCAATGATTTTTGGAATCATTTCAACTTTTGTATATGCTGCTCCATTCGGTTTGAAAATGGGAATGACAATTGAAGAAATTGCCGAGCAGTGTGAAGAAGAACCTTCGTATGTTAAAGATGATATTTACTTGGTTAAGCCAACAAAAAGTCACCCGCTCTTTTCATATTATGCAGTGTATGTAAATGAAAAAACGGGATTGTACCAGATTCGCGCAATTTCTGATTCTGTAACTTGCAATGATTATGGAACAGAAATTCAAAACGCATTTAATACGGTAAAAGATAGAATCGCAAAAACTTATGGAAAACCTAGAGTTATAAACAAGGTCGATGCAAGTTTGTCTGAGTACATGAAACAAGATAAAAATTGGTTTCAAGCTTTTAAAGATGGCGCGCGTCAACTATCCGCAATTTGGGGAGAAAAAACTGAACTTGCTGATAATTTAGTTTCTGTTGCGTTGGATTGTGTCGCTGATACTGATTTTCTATCTTACGACAAAGCTCATCTTGTTTTGTATTACTATTTCTCTAACGCAAAATCTGTCGAAGATGAGCAAGATGATGTATTTTAAGAAAAGAACTGACTGAAACTGCTGTACGGGGTGCTTTATGATTTTTGACTATTCCGATGGCGATTTCATTATGCCTATGAACGGCAATCTTGGTATGGACTCTGGAAGCAATCTTCATATGCGTATGGGAGACAATTGCTCTATGGATATGGAAAGTGGCGATCTTCATTTTACTTCCCCGTGGAAAAGAACTGATAATACAAATGATTCTTCTGTATTTAATAGACATAACGGTTTTGACACAGACTTAAGTGCTAGTGACTCCGATGATGATTTTTTGGGCTTAGGGAACCTCTTTGGTAGATTATGGTAAAAAATCAGAATATAAGGAAAATAAATGAATCCTTCACACGGCATAATCTATTTGACCGATAAAAACGGCAGACAGGACAAAACTCGTCAAATAACACGAATCCAATTTGATTCAGCGAAAAATCTATATCTTGTAACTTTTGAAAATTCGGAGAAGATTTTTCACTATAAACCCGAAAATGTTGAAATCATCAGAAATGCCGTTGTCGCAGAGAAAAATACGGGAACGGTTTTTGAATATCTGAAAAATATCGCTTCTCTAAGTGAGATGCGAAATGATTTCGATGAAAAAATCCTTGTCAAAAATTATGAACGAGTCCGCCTTGTGAATCCTGATTCTGCGTTGGCATTTTATTTAAATCCTGTCGGTAAGAAAATAAAATGGAACGGTGCCGCTCATCCCATTTTTCCGTTCGGCTGCAACAACAGCCAGTTCAAAGCTGTTACGAATGCGCTTGAAAACTCTTTCAGCATTATACAAGGACTGCCTGGAACGGGCAAAACGCAGACAATTCTGAACGTCATCGCAAATCTTCTTGTGTGGAACAAAACTGTTCTTGTAGTGTCGAACAACAATTCTGCGATTGAAAATGTATACGAAAAACTTTCTTCTCCGAAATACAATCTTGGCTTTATCGTTGCGCCGCTTGGAAAAAGCGAGAACATTTCTGATTTTTTGGAAAACCAGAAAGAAGAATATCCGCCTGAAATGAAGTCATGGAATATCGGACAAAGTGAAAATCAGATGTTCGACACGCTTACAAAGTCTTTTGAAACTTTAAAATCGCTCTTTGAATACCAAGAACAAGAATCTGCCCTAAAACATGAACTTGATGATTTGGAAACGGAATACAAGCATTTTTCGCTTTCGACCATGAATGAAAATCTGCTTGAAAACAAACGGTTGGCTTCATTTTCATCAGATGAAATTATGAACCTATGGCAAGACATTCAGTTTGAACTTGATAAAAAAGAAGCTTTGGGATTTTTCTTCAAACTGAAACTGTTTTTCAACTATCATATCGGAAGTCATACATTTTGGAAAACCGAACCAAACAGGCTCATTGCAGCTCTGAAAGAGCTTTATTACAAAAACCGAATCCACGAACTGAAAACTGAAATCTCAGAAAAAGAGGAATTAAAAAAGAATTTCAACGCAGAAAGCCTTTATTATTCATCGCTTTGGTATCTTCGGCACAGAATATACAAGCGTTTCGGCAAAAATGAAAAGCGGAAAATTTTTGCAGACAAGGATTTGGATAGAACTGAAAGCGGATTTTACAAAGAATATCCTGTTGTTCTAAGCACGACATTTTCCTCGCGCAGCTGCCTGCCATATTTTTCGCAGGATTTTTTATTCGATTATCTGATTATGGACGAAGCTTCGCAGGTTGATGTTGCCACTGGCGCACTCGCACTTTCGTGCGCAAAGAATGTCGTCATCGTGGGCGACAAAAAGCAACTTCCGAATGTCGTTACGACTTTGGATAAAAAGAAAGCGGAACAGATATTTTCAGAATATAACATACATCCTGCTTATGATTTTTCAAATCACAGTTTTCTTTCATCGCTTGAAGAACTTATTCCCGACATCCCACAAACGCTGCTTCGGGAGCATTACCGCTGTCACCCTAAAATCATCAATTTCTGCAACCAAAAATTCTATGATAATCAGCTTTTGATTATGACAAGCGATAATGATGAAAAAGATGTTCTCAAAGTCTACAAAACAACTGTCGGAAACCATTGTCGGGGGCACGAAAACCAAAGGCAAGTCGATGTCATTGCGAAAGAAATTCTTCCAAGCCTTGCAAGCGTCAGCAAAGATGAGATTGGCATAATCGCTCCGTACCACGACCAAACGAATCTGATTTCAAAAACAATTCCAGACATTCAAGCTGATACGGTGCATAAATTCCAAGGGCGAGAGAAAGATGTAATCATCATATCCACGACGGATGATGAAATTACGGATTTTGCCGATGACGCAAATCTTCTAAATGTTGCGATTTCCCGCGCAAAGACAAATCTGTGCGTTGTGATTTCGGGAAACGAACAGCCTAAAGACAAAAACCTCTGCGACTTGATTTCTTACATTCAATATCACAACTGTGAGGTGGTCGAAAGCAAAGTAAATTCTGTTTTTGATTACCTGTATTCGCAGTACACAAAAAAGAAATTTGAGTACCTTTCTAAAATAAAGAAAATCTCAAAGTATGATTCGGAAAATATTTTATATAAACTGCTTTGTGAAATTCTTACAATGGAAGAATTCAAGGCTTTGGGCGTTATTTTTGAACAGCCGATGAATGAAATCATAAATGCCGAAAAACTTGAAAGCCTAAGCGACGAAGAAAAATCGTATGCTTCAAAGTCTTGGACTCATATTGATTTTCTGATTTATAATAAAATCACAAAGAATCCTGTTCTTGCCATAGAAGTTGACGGACACAGGTATCATAAAAAAGGAACTCGCCAATCAGAGCGAGATTTGTTGAAGAACCATATCCTTGAAATATGCGGAATTCCGCTTTTAAGGCTTTCTACAACTGGGAGCGGAGAAAGGGAAAAAGTACTAGAAAACTTAAAAGTATAAAATTTAATAGTGAGGAAAAATAAACACATAACACAAAATTCAAATCCGACAGGTAGTCAAGCTGGTTCTCGATTTAATTTTATAGCTACGCTGATAGCACTCCTAGCGCTACTTGCTTATTAGTAAGGTAAATCTCCCGACAGATCTTTGGCGAACACGTCAAGCTTGCTAGCTTTTTTATTCAACGGAATAATTTTTGCTGGTTGTTAGTAAGCTGCTCCGGTTACCTTGCACTTTTCCTCGATTATTGTTATAAATAGGTAATCATATCCTCAGATGAAACGTGGTTTCCGGACAGGTAAAACACGTGCGGATATCTTTATATGAACGGGGAAAAGAGCAGTTTCATAACCACCGCGGCAGCAGGTAGTACAGAAGTACTTGGCATAGCGGTGATGAATATAAAATGGCGTACTCTGGCGATTGCAGTGCTGTTGTTGCTGCAATCGTTGTTTTTATCTCCACTATTCAGCGCCATCCACGCAGAACACCACTGTGAAGACGACGGCTGTGCTATCTGCGCTGTCATTCATATTGTTCAGACACGAATCAAGACGTGCACTATTTCCGTCACCGCCGCAGTTCAGCATCCCCGATGGAGTTTTGTATTTTCCGCTGTACAGTATGCATACTCACCTATGGCACGTGCAACACCGATCACAAAAAAAGTGAAATTAAACACGTGATATAAGCCTATACATTTTTTACCACCAGTACGATTATCTTTCTGAAATCACACATCGCACCGGACAGAGAGCATTTGTCCGAGCAAAATCCAGCGCACTACATGTGCACGGGTTTATTCCGCACGGCAGACAACATGCGGAGACAGCAGTACAGATGTACCGTTAGGAAAAACGGTCATCAACGCACGCTGAAAAAAATAGAGGAGATTTTTTTATGAATGCTAACTATTGTTCTCTGGGTATTTCCTCTTCCAATGCACCAGGAAAACCCAAGCGATTTTCTATATTTATAAAACAGCTCAGCACATTCGGGCTTTTGGTTGCCCTATCGGTAACGGTATTGTTTTTTTTGACGCTATACTTTGCCAAAAAAGCTGTTACCGAAAAAGTAGAGATACATCTGTTAGACAAAGCAAACGATACGGCAAAACTGATAGACAGCAGGATTACTGCTATATTCCAATTTCTTGAAGGTCTTTCTCGTGCACCGATTATCCAAAATCCAGCCGTCTCTTATCAGGAAAAAAGCAACCATTTGGAACGGGAAACTGAGTTCAACACATTTTTTCACCACATTTCAATTGCGGACATAAACGGCAACCGTTATGCCGGTGCAAATGAAATCATTCCGGTGGGAGATCGCGACTATTATACGGCCGCCGTCGCGGGAAACACATTCATCTCTGAACCGCTTGTTTCACGGCTCGATAAAATCCTTGTCTTTGTAGTTACCGTACCAGTGTTCAATGATGACCACGCCGTTATAGGAGTCATAATCGGTACCATAGTAGCTGAACAGTTATCAGAAATGATTAAAGACATCGTTATTGGAAAAACCGGATACTGTAGAATTATCGATAATGACGGAACAATTATTGCCCATAAAGACTACTACAATTTTGTTGCAAAAGAAAGCAACCTAATTGAACAGACAAAAACCGATCCTTCTCTGGCCTCTGTCGCTCGATTTTATGAAATGGTTTTGACGAGCACGACAGGCCAAGTTAGCTTTTATGAATACAACAAAAGCCGCCACATCGCTTCGTTTGCAAAACTACAGACCAAAAACTGGCACGTCATTATATCCGCTCCGGTAAATGAATTTTTAGGAACGATAAAGACGCTGCAAAACTCTTTATTGATTATGGGCGCCTTGATTTTAGCGAGCGCGTTTGCTGTTACTTTCTTTATGACGCAGGTAACCGTAAAACCGATCAATACCGCTGTCACCGCCTTAAAAGACATCGCATACGGAGAGGGTGACCTAACCGTTCGCCTACCACTGCACGGCAATGATGAAATCACCGATCTGTCGCAGTATTTCAATCAAACCATCGTAAAAATCGGCATGCTGATCCGCGCGGTGGACGGAGATGCTCAAGCGATGCAAGAAATCGGCGAAGAGCTCGCCAGCACCATGCATGAAACCGCGAGTGCTGTACATCAAATCAGTACACACATCGATGGCGTAAAGCAGCAGACCGGCATGCAGACGGCAAGCGTTCAAGAGACTGCCACCGCACTTGAGGAAATCATCCGCATGATAAATGCTCTTCATATCAACATCGAAAAGCAGTCCGTCAGTATCGCCGAATCATCCTCGGCCATAGAAGAGATGACTGCCAACATCAGTTCCATCACCCAGACGCTCGGTAAGGCGAACAGTACCATCAAAACACTCGCACGTGCTACTGAAGCTGGCAAAGACACCATCGCTATAGCTGCCACGGTAACACAAAAGATATCGGAAGAATCCGTTGGACTGTTGGAGGCAAGTTCTGTTATTCAACATATTGCCGCACAGACAAACTTGCTCGCAATGAATGCCGCGATCGAAGCAGCACACGCAGGAAATGCGGGGAAAGGATTCGCCGTCGTCGCTGATGAAATACGCAAACTCGCAGAGGAATCCAGTTCGCAAGGAAAGTCAATCACACAAACTTTGAAAAATCTGTCAGAGGAAATAGAGACGCTCTCTGGGGCGTCAAAAATTGCGGAAGAAAAATTTACTGCCATTTTCGAACTGTCAGAATCAGTCAAAGCTATGAGCGATCAGCTGACGAAAGCGATGCAGGAACAAGAAATAGGTAGTAAAGAAGTGCTCGAGGCAATCAGAATTATAGACACTATTACCGAACAGGTAAACGGTGATTCCGCAAAGATGCTTCAGGGGGGAGAAACGGCCGCAGAGGAAATGCGGAAACTCGACGGACTGTCTTCCGTTATAACTGACAGTATGAATGAAATGGCATCAGGTGTTGTTCAAATCAACAATGCGGTACAGGAGGTAAACGGAATAACACAGAAAAATAAAGAGAGCATCGGTAATCTGGTGCACGCAGTAAAAAAATTTAAAATTTAGCCGCACGCAGCGAACGTAACGGATATCCTGAAATCACAAAGATATCCGTTACCTATACTAAACGTGCACGAGCCCCTCTGTTGTAAGGACAGCATGTAGATGTTCGCGCGATATCCTGATGTTCGCTTCATAGACAATAAATTCAAAATAGAGCCGCTTTTTTTGTAAGTTTTTTTAAATTTTTCTTAATGTCTGGGGCAATATACACATTCTCCACAGCATTCCACATGCTGTTATAGTCCTGCATAACCATAAGACGAAAATTTTCATAATTCATTTTTTCAAAAACAGCGCGAGAAAGCGAGAATTTAAAAACAGGCACAACAGTATCATTGCCCAACGCATCGGTCACTGTTGTGCGAAAAACGAAAGAAATCCTGTTGTATTCAGGACAATGCTCATACAAGGTTTTTGCCAAATCCAAAGCATAATAACAACTCACCGTAATAAGCCTGTCTTCATTCCAAACGGTACCGACATCAGCATAAATTTCCGCACCATCATCGCCACTAGAAAAATGAACGCCTTTTACTGATGTTTGGTCTACCGTTTTAAGCCAATAAGAGACTCGTCTTTCAAGGGGAGCGTCAGCCGTCGGTACACCATCTTCTTTTGTGCCTTCTGCGAAAACCGATTGGGCGTTCTGCTCCGCTCCCGTATTTTTCCAAGCATCTGTCTGCGAGATGATTGCAAGTGCAATCGCCGTCACTGCCAAATACACGCCAATCCCAATGAGCACTTTTTTTCCCGTGCTCATCTTCTGCTTTTCCCCCGCCATTTCCTCTCTCCCTCTTACCATTTCATTACCATTTTTAAAAAGATATAAACGGATAAAAAAAATAACTCCTTGCAAAACAAGGAGTTATTATCGGGCGAGCGGAATTCGAATCCGCGACCACTTGTCCCCCAGACAAGTAAGCTAACCAGCTGCTCTATCGCCCGTTCCGACTATATTAGTAAAACGGCGGTAATCTGTCAATGTACCGTAAAAAATGGTCCGCGCAATACTCGTCATACTGTTGTGCGATGAGTTATTTTTGAACACCCTCTAGACACGCTGGTACGCAATATGGTACACTAATAGACAATCGCTGAAAGGAGTCTGATGGAAACACCGACATCCACCATCTGTATCATACCCTCCACTTTATACGTCTTTTCCAAACAGTGTTTTATTTCCAAGAGCCGCACACCGCTCCTTCTGCAACACGCCCAGCGTGTCAACGCTATTGTCAAGGAGGTTCACCGGAAAAACTGTATCCAGAGCGGTAAGCGCAGTTCCCTTATGCAGAAAGCGCTGAACGCTGCTGTACGGTGTACAGACTGACGGTACGCATCCGGCAAACGGCAAAACGACGCCCGCTCCTGCATGCGTGACGCACACCGTATAGTTTCTGACGGGTGCGTTGTCCCGGATATGCTCGCGGGCACCTGCACTTCACCCCCCGCCCTGTACCACAGGACGGATGCAACCGCCGGTTGCACATCCCTTTCAGGAGGATATATGTCCACAGAGAATATTTTCGGTCCGCACGACCGTCCGCCAGTCAGACAGTGGATCCCGTTGAGTTTTCAACACGTGTTCGCCATGTTCGGTGCAACAATTCTGGTGCCGCTGCTCACCGGACTGAACACATCGACGGCACTGTTCACCGCTGGAACCGGAACGCTGCTCTATATCGCCATCACTAAAGCACAGGTACCAACGTTCCTCGGCTCATCGTTTGCGTTCATACCTGCCCTCGTCGCTATTTCACAAGAATACGGTGCCGCGTACGCAATGGGAGGCGCACTGAGCGCAGGCCTTTTTTACTGCCTCGTCGCCGTCATCGTCAAGTGTTCCGGCAGGAAATGGATCGACCGCGCTCTGCCGCCGGTAGTCATCGGGTCGGTCATCATGGTTATCGGTCTTAACCTTGCACCAACGGCAATCAACGAAGCGATGTACATCGGCGCAAGTGGCACTGCCAGCGACTATTCGCTCGTCTACGTAAGCATCGCAGCGGTAACGCTTGCCATCGCAGTCATCGCAACGATTTTTCTGAAAGGATTTTTCAACACGCTTTCAATTCTCATCGGGCTCGTGGGGGGGTATATATTTACGCTCATCATGGGGATATTTTTTCCCGCATACCGCCTCATCGATTTTTCCGTCATAACAGAAGCACGGTGGTTCTCGCTCCCGTTCTTGCAACTCGACAGCGCAGGACACTTTTACTGGATGATGCCACGCTTCAACGTGGTTGCTGTGCTTACGTTCATAATCGTATCCGCATCCACCATGTGTGAACACATCGGTGACATATTGACAACATCAAAAGTAGTCGGAAAAAATTTCTATGAAACACCTGGTCTCCACCGGACGCTCATCGGCGACGGCATTGCCACGGCATGGGCAGCGTTGTGGGGCGGACCGCCGAACACCACCTACGGTGAAAACATCGGCGTTATGGCTATCACCAAAGTATACTCGGTGTGGGTCATCGGCGGCGCGGCGGTCATAGCGGTGATTCTGTCGTTCTGTCAGAAGTTCGGTGCCATCATTCAAACTATTCCTACTCCGGTCATCGGCGGTATCTGCATGCTGCTCTACGGGCTTATCGCATCGAGTGGACTAAGGACAATCGTAGAAAGCGGTGTTGACTATCAGAACAAACGCAATCTGACGATTTCATCAGTTATTCTGGTCATCGGTATCGGTGGAGGCCTGCTGCGGTTTTCGCTCGGCAGTGGCTTTGTGTTCAGCCTCGGCGGAGTTGCGCTTGCAACGGTTGTCGGCATCGTACTGAATCTGATTATTCCGGAAGACACCGACAGCGAAACCGAATAGCACGATCGTTCGGCTGTGTGTTGTTTTCAAAACGGCACGCAGCCGACAGTGGTCACACATCTATCTTCAATTTTTCTCCGGCCTGCTTCACCGTAGTTTTGAAAAAGCTCGTGCGTGGTCGAAGAAGCCGGCTCACCGTTCACTCACCGCACACAACAGTTCACCGGGCGTCTGTACGGTAAGAGTAGCACCGTGCGCACGGAGAAATGCTTCATCTCGGAAGCCCCAGAGCACGCTGATGCACGGCATACCGGCGGCGCGAGCTGTCGCAATGTCAACATCAGAGTCACCGATATAGACCGCACGATCGGCAGATAGGGAAAACCGCGCAAGCACTTCGAGTACAGCGTCAGGTGCAGGTTTTCTTTTCACGCCGACACGATTACCATACACCACATCAAACAGACCGGGGAAAAAATGTGCTGCCAGTTTTCTGGTTGCCAGATCATCTTTGTTCGATACGATAGCGGTTTTTACCCCCCGTGCACGCACCGCATCCAGCACACAGCTGATACCAGCATACGGTTGTGTGCTCTCCGTACAGTGCGCCGCATAGTACGAAACAAAAGCGTCATAAATAAGCCGACACTCCGCATTAGGCGTTCCTTCCGGCACCGCACGCGTGATCAATGTCGCAGCTCCATTTCCCACAAACTGCCGCACCTCATCGATTGAACGGAGCGGAAACCCACGTGACGAAAGCGCCGCGTTCACCGCAGTATAGAGATCGCCAAGCGTATCCAAAAGCGTGCCGTCCAAATCGAATAGAAGCGCGTCGTATTTCATACAAATGTCAGTGTACCACAGCACATCCCGTTTTGGCCAGCATAATTCAGCACACTGCCACGGCAAACACATCAGAAAAACAAAAAAGATGCCCTCATCGACACTACCCTAAAAGCCATCGATGCTGGCCACCCCAAATTGTCGCCGGCAGATTGTACGAGCATTTCTGTTTTAAACCCTTCTGTATCTGCCATCAGAACATACAATCCTGTGTACCTACAAAGGCACACTAACAAAAAGAGCGGCAGACGAACTTCAGATAGATTAATGTAAAAAAAGCGTACCTAATGATATAACGTATCAGAACAGCAGCGGCCTCTTGCAATTTCCGTGTATACAGTGTAAAATAGTCTTTACTATTATCTGGGGAGTTAACTCAGTGGTAGAGTGCTACCTTCACACGGTAGAAGTCACTGGTTCAAATCCAGTACTCCCTATTTTATGAAAACGATCACGCTCACGTTTCCTTCAGGAGAACGGATTTCCGTTCCGTCAGGAACCAGAGCCATCACCCTGCTCAATCATTTCAGTGAACCGAAAGAGCACATCTTTGCGGTGATGGTGAACAATGAGACAACACCGCTCGACCAGCCGCTTTCATTTACTGCACACGTGGAGCCCATCATTGATGCATCAAAAGAAGGAGCTGCTGTATACCGCCGCTCGCTCTGTCTGTTACTCGGAGCAGCCGCACACACGGTGTTCCCTGGCTCGCGACTTTTGGTCGGTCACAGTCTCGGACACGGCTACTATTACACGCTCGACACCGGCGTGCAGATGAACAGCGAAGACATTACCGCGTTAGAAGCAGAAATGCGCCAGCTCGTGGCAAAAGACGTACCGATTGAAACCGACTCAATATCGTATGAGGAGGCACTGACGCTTTTTGAAACGATCGGCGTCCGTGATGCACGGAAACAGCTCAACTATTTTTGCCCCCCGTTTGTCCGCATCAACACAATCGATGCATTCTCGGATATGTACTTCGGGCCGCTTGTGCCGTCCACCGGCTACCTAAAAACATTTGAAATCAAACAGTACGGAGAAGGATTTCTGTTGCGCTTCCCCAATACGTCACAGCCGCACCAGCTGACCGAATTTCGTGACCAGCCGAAGCTGTTTGCGGTGTACCAACGCTATAAAGACTGGGGCAAACGGCTCGGCGTCACCTCTGCTGCAGATCTCAACGAACTGGTGGCAAACCGCACCATAGACGACTTTATCACCATAACCGAAACACTACAGGAAAAAACTATTGCGGACATCGCCGACCAGATTGCAGCACGGAATAATGTACGCGTCGTGCTCATCGCCGGGCCATCGAGTTCCGGCAAGACGACTACCTCAAAAAAACTGGCGCTCGAACTCCGCGCCATCGGCTACACGCCAAAAATCATCAGCTTGGACAGCTACTACGTTGGACGCGAGCGCAATCCAAAGGACGAAAACGGAAACTATGATTACGAATGCCTTGAGGCGCTCGACATTGAATTTTTGAATCAAAGTCTACTCGACTTGTTCAACGGAAAAGAAATCGCAGTACCGTCGTACAATTTTACCAGCGGAACGCGCTACTTTGAAGACAAGCATAAAATGCAGCTCCATGAACACGACATCCTCATCATGGAAGGCATTCACGGACTAAATGACAAACTGACTCCGCTCATCGATACCGATTTGAAATTTAAAGTTTACATTTCAGCGCTCACGCAACTGAACTTGGACGACCATACTCGCATCGCGACACGTGACAACCGTTTGATACGCCGTATTGTGCGTGACTCACGATTTCGCGGTAAATCAGCCGCTGCAACCATTTCTATGTGGCCGAGCGTACAGCGTGGAGAACAGCTCCATATTTTTCCGTTTCAGAACAACGCAGACGCCATCTTAAACACCGCGCTCGATTACGAAATCGCCGTGCTGAAAGTATACGCTGACCCGCTTTTACGGTGCGTGTCTCCGCTCT
>JAFUFE010000039.1 GCA_017470085.1 Treponema sp. | reverse complement strand
GTATACTATCCCAAATCGAATAAGATAATTCAATAACATTAATATACGAGGAGGCTGTTATGTCCGCCGATTACAACGAAGAAGCCTATGAAAATGCTCTGATTGAGTTGTTCCAGAATATGGGGTGGGAGCATGTTTATGGGCCGGATGTTGAATGCGACTGGCATTGATTGTGTCAAATTTAGTTCGCAATTTCGTTTCTGAAAAAGCCACAAAGTGTGCTATAATATCCCCATCATGAAACCAAGTGCATCCGCCACGGCACGGCTATCACAGTCGTTCCGTTGAACACTATACATTCTTACTCCCCCCGTCTACTAGTAAGCAAAGCATCTCACGATACAACATATCTTCTCAAAAAATCGCCCTTTCAAGGCTCTGCGCGGATTTGTGTCCGCATAGGCTTGCGGGGGCTTTTTTCATATAAAAAAGGAGACGATTCTCAATATTCTCTCTCTCCGCAACAAAAAAGTGATTGCTTACGCGCTCGCGGGCTACAACTACTCGAACGAGGTGGAGCAGATGACACCGCGCGTGAACGGAGTATTTGAGGACATAAACGCCCAGTTCGACCCGAACATTCACAAATGCGTGATTGACATCACGGCGGGGGCGGCACAGAATATGCAAGGCCGCCGTTTCGCATGCTGCGGGACTCGCGCCTTGCGGCACATCGCCGTGCCGCCGCCGTGCCCGCGCTACTCACGCCCGCGCCAATCTGCTATACTTACCGTATGAACAAAACCCCCCGCACCGCGCTTATCTGCGCCGCCGCCGTCGCGCTGAATATGCTTTCGGCGCACGTCTTTTACCACACTCTGCACATTCCGCTCTTTTTCGACACTATTTTTACCGTGGCGGTCGTTTTTTACTGCGGGCTTATTCCCGCGCTCGCCGTTTCCGTCAGCTACAACCTTGTGAACTCGCTGCTCTGGTTTTTGGAGCAGGGCGCGTTCGACCCGATTTTCATGCTCTACACAATCTGCGGCGTGCTCATCGTGCTTTCCACCTGGCTCATCGCCCGCCGCAAGGACGACTTTGCGCTCGGCCCGCTCGTCACAGTGCTCTACCTTGTGCTGATTGCCATGCTTTCCTCTGCCTGCACCATCATTGTAAGCGGCGTCATCGACTTCTTTCACCTAAAATATTACAACGTGCCCGACATGATGAACCCTATCAAGCACTTTACCGACAGCTTTGTGCGCGAGCGATTCCATCTCCTTGCCGCGTGCATCCTCGCGCAGATTCCCGTTTCATTCACCGACCGCCTGCTCACCACCTTTGCAGGCTACGGTGTGTACCGCCTTGCCGCGCGCATTGCGTACCATTTTTAACTATGCAAGACCCCGCAAGCGAAATCGCCGCGCTGCAGGCGATGGTGCACAGCTACATACAGTTCTTCCTTGTCATTGACGCGCTCTTTCCCGTCGTCGGGGTGCTTCTGGCGATAGCCATCATCAAATTTGTTGCGACGCGGAAAAAGCTTAAAGAGTCGGACGAGTACCTTTCCTACACGATTCGCGGGCAGGAAGAGGAGCGAAGCCGCATTTCCCGCGAGCTGCACGACACGATTGCGCAGGACGTGCGCTACGCCCTTTCGCTTTCCGAGCGCAAGGACGCGCAGCATCACCTTGCCGAGATTGCGCAGCTCCTCAAAGGCTCGCTTTTGGAGGTGCGCTCGTTAAGCTACAACCTTGCCCCGCCCGACATCACCAAGGACGACATCATCGAAAACATCAAGGACTTGTGCGCCGAATGTAACGGAAAAAACGGCGTTTCCGTGCGGCTTTCGATAATTGACGGCACGGACGCTTCCTTTCTGACGGCGGACGAAGCGCTGCACCTGTACCGAATCGCGCAGGAAGCCTGCACCAACAGCATAAAGCATTCAAAGAGCGCCGAGATTGCCGTGCTCGTGCGGAACGAAACCGCCGCCGAGGAAAAAGGACTCTACCTGTTCATAAGCGACGACGGCGTAGGGTTCGACACCGCCCGCGCACGGACGGGCTTTACCAAGCATTACGGGCTGAAAGGGATGCAGAACCGCGCACAGCTGATTGGGGCGCTCCTTACCGTGCAGTCTTCCCGCGGCGAAGGAACGCTCGTGAGCGTTTTTATGCCAAATTCGGCGAAAACTACTATATAAGAGTGGGGGGTAAAACATGGTCACGTTTTTCGTGGTTGAAGACCACACGCTTACAAACTTAGGCATACGGGAGCTGCTTTCGGCGCACGCGGGCTTTTCGTGCGCTGGCTCTGCGTGCACGCGGGAAGAAGCGCTTACAAAACTCGCCCAGTGTTCCGAGCAGCAGCCGTTTCCCGACCTTGTGCTTTTGGACTTGTTCTTGGGCGAAGAAAGCGGCATCGACATTATCCGCACCGTACGCGAACAATCCCCCGCCGCAAAGATTCTGCTGTACTCGATGTACGCAAAGCCCGGCATTGTAACGCTCGCCCTCGAAAATGGCGCGGACGGCTTTGTGTCCAAATCCGCAAGCGAGTCGGAGCTGCTTACCGCAATCGACCGCATTCTAGCAGGCGAGCGCTACGTGCAGCAGAGCCTTGTTCCGCAGCTGCTTACCTACCGAACGATGTTCGACGGGCTTACCAAGCAGGAGCAGAACATCTTTAAGCGGATTTTGGAGCGCGAGCCGAACGAAAAGATAGCCAAGGCGCTGAACATCGTGCCGCGCTCGCTTGAAAACTACCTGAGCCGCATCTACGCAAAGACCGGCTGCAAGAACCACGAGGAGCTGCTGCTCCGATTCGGAAGCTAGGGGGCGGATAGTTCAGCCCCGAAAAAAAAATTAGTGGCGGTTTTCTCGAAAAAAAAGTGAGAAAACCGCCACTAATATTTTCCTTTTTTTCCTTTTTCTCCTCTTTCTCCTCAAACCTGTGAAATTTTCACACATTTCCTGTGAAAATTTCATTGTTTTTTATGTGAATTTTCACAGCCTCTATGTCGTACAATACCGGCGTGGGTG
>JAFUFE010000038.1 GCA_017470085.1 Treponema sp. | reverse complement strand
GCGTGCCCCATCGAAACTGCTTTTTGCACCGTGCTCATTTTAAACTCAAGCGATTCGCTCCGCCACGACGCATGTGCGACAGGATAGTCCGCAAGGTGCACAGATTCTGCATCTGCGTCAGTGCAGAGATTCTGCCACATCGTTTCCGTGATAAACGGAATGACGGGAGCTGCAACGAGCGCGAACGTTTTGAGCGCGATGTACAGCGCAGCATACGCGTCTTTTTTGTCTGTGTCGTTCTCGCTTTTCCAAAAGCGTCGGCGGCTGCGGCGTATGTACCAGTTGTTGAGCTTTTCGATAAAATCAACAATCGGGTCGATTGCTCCCGACAAATCGTACGCGTCAAGGGCAGCGCTCACTTCCTGCACCATGCGTTGCGTAATCGAGAGCAGCCACACGTCGAGCGGATTTTGCGGGAGCGCGGCGTCAAATTCGTTGCCGCACGGCGCAATGCCGTCTATGTTCGCGTACTGCACAAAAAAGCTGTAGCTGTTCCACAGCGGAATGATAATCCCCTTGAGCACGTCGCGAACGCCGTCATCGCTGTAGCGCAAGTCGTCCGCTTTGACAACAGCAGAGTGCACGAGGAACAGGCGGATTGCATCTGCGCCAAACTGCGAAATGGCTTCTTCAGGGTCTGTGTAGTTGCGCAAGCTTTTCGACATCTTTCTGCCGTCGGACGCGAGCACAAGCCCGTTCACAATGCAGTTTTTAAAAGCGGGACGGTCGAATAATTCAGCGGCAAGAACAGTGAGCGTGTAAAACCAGCCGCGCGTCTGGTCGAGTCCTTCTGAAATAAAATCTGCGGGAAAGTGATTTTCAAAGTACGCTTTGTTTTCAAACGGATAGTGATTTTGCGCATACGGCATGGAGCCTGACTCAAACCAGCAGTCGAGCACTTCAGGAATTCGGCGCATGGTGCCGCCGCATGTTTTGCACGGAATGGTGATTTTATCGACAAACTGCTTGTGCACATCTTCGGGGTACACACCAGAGAGCGAACGCAATTCCTCGCGGCTTCCAACGCAGAGCGTTTCGCCGCACGCATCGCACTTCCAAATGGGAATAGGATTTCCCCAAAAGCGGTTTCTGCTGATTGCCCAATCGCGTGCGCCGGAAAGCCACTTGCCAAATCTGCCTTCTTTTATGTGCGCAGGCTGCCACGCAATCTGCGCGTTCGCTTTTAAAAGCCGCTCGCGCTCATCCGCAACTTTTACAAACCAGCTGCCGATGCCGCGGTAGATGAGCGGCGAGTCGCACCGCCAGCAATGCGGATACGAGTGCACAATCTGCTCGCGCTTTACAAGCTTGCCTTCCGCCTTGAGCCGTGCGATGATGTCTTTGTCGCAGTCTTTGACAAATCGTCCCTCGTAGTCGGGAACTTCTTTTGTAAATGCGCACTCCGCGTCTATCGGAATCGCTGTCGGAATGCCTGTGCCCGCGAATACTCTGCTGTCGTCTTCGCCAAAGCCGGGAGCTGTGTGCACAATGCCCGTGCCGTCTTCCGTTGAAACAAAGTCGCCGTTGAAAATGCGGAACGCGCCGTCAGAGCCGTCTTCGTTTACCGCAAAGCGCGCGAAATAAGGAAAGAGCGGCTCGTATTTTGCGCCGAGAAAATCCCTGCCTTTTTTTGTATCGATGATAGTGCAGTCGCTCTCGTTTTTGTAGTATGCGCTAAGCCGCGCCGCCGCAAGAATATAGCAGGCGCCCGACTCGTTGTCGCGGACTTTCACGTAGTCGATGTCGCTCCCCATGCACAAGCCTTCGTTAGACGGAAGCGTCCACGGCGTTGTGGTCCACGCAAGGAAATACGTGCTGCCGTTTGCAAGCTCTTCATCTGCGATGTTCTCCGGCGCGCGCGTCACTTTAAAGCGCACCGTGATTGCCGGGTCGGTGACGTCGCGGTAGCCGAGCGAAAGCTCGTGGTTTGAAAGCACTGTCGCGCAGCGGGGACAATACGGCAAAATGTAGCTGCCTTCGTATATCAGGTGCTTGTCCCACAGCGCTTTCACCACCCACCAGATTGATTCCATGTAGTCGGGCGCCATCGTCTTGTAGTCGTTGTCAAAATCAACCCAGCGCCCCATGCGCGTAATCGTCCGCTGCCACTCTTTTGTGTAGCGCAGGACGCTCGCGCGGCACGCGTCGTTGAACTTTTCAACACCGTACGATTCAATCTCATGCTTTGAATTGATGCCGAGCTCTTTTTCGATTAAGTTTTCAACTGGAAGCCCGTGACAGTCCCAGCCAAAACGCCGCTCTACCTTTTTGCCTTTCATCGTGTGGTAGCGCGGAATGATGTCTTTGATGGTGGACGGAATAAAGTGACCGAAGTGCGGAAGTCCTGTTGCAAACGGCGGCCCGTCGTAAAACACATATTCTTCTGCACCGCTTCTGTTTTGAATCGATTTTTTGAACGTGTCGTTTTTTTGCCAAAACGCTAAAATGTCTTCTTCCATCTTCGGGAAGTCTGCTTTCGGATTAACCGGTGTATACACAAAACGCCTCTAGTATAAAAGTGCTCTAATCCGTAACAGTATGACAGAAAATGCAGAAAAATGCTAGATGCGCCACACAAGCAGTGCACGCTTACTCACACCGTTTGCATCTTCCGGCAGGAAGTAGCACACATCGTTTTCAATCAAACTTCTCTCTTTCCCCGCCCGTCCGCATCGTAGGAGCAGAGCCGCGCGTATATATTTTTTGCAATCGCTAAAAGCTGCTCGCGCGTGTTTTGCGCAGGGTCGTCGAGCACTGTATTGAACAGCTCTTTGAGCACGCGTCCAAGCTCTTTTCCCGCGGGGATTCCTGCAGCAATCAAATCGGTGCCGTTGACCGCCAAATCTTTTATGCTGAGCGCAGTCTTTTGTGCCTGCACTGCCGCAATGCGCGTTTTGAGCGCGACAAGGTTTTTGCCTGTTTCAGTGTCGTGGAGGCGAGGAGAAGCGCGGTGCATGCCGTATATGTCTGCCCGCCGCACGTCAAACAAGTCGTCGAGGCATTCGCTTCCAACGCGCACGATAAAGCGGCGCACTGCGGCATCGCTCCATGAATCTTCGTAGTGGAACATGTGCTCTTTTACGAGGTGCGCAACAGCGTCCACCGTTTTTGTCGGAAAGCGCAGGCGCGTAAGGATTGCGCGCGTCATGTCAGCTCCGAGCGCGTCGTGTCCGTAAAAATGATACAGCTCGCCGTGTGCAGTCTTTTCAACAGTGCGCGAGGCGGGCTTTCCTATGTCGTGGAAAAGGGCAGCGAGGCGCACGGTCACCTTGTCTTTCGGCGCGCCGTCGCATGCGTAGTACAGATGGTCGAGCACGTCAAACTCGTGGAAGCCGCGCCCGTCGCTCTGGATGCAGTTTCTGCCCGCGAGCAGTTCAGGAATAAAGAGAGACATGATGCCTGTCTCTTCGAGCATTTTAAGGGCGCGTGACGGCGTGCGCGCGGAAAGTATTTTGATAAACTCGTCGCGGAATCGTTCAACTGAAATCTTTGCGACTGTTGTGCGCGTGTCTTCCTCGAAAATGTCTGAATAGGTATGATTTTCTATACAGAATTCGAGCTGCGCTGCAAATCTGATTGCGCGAATTGGCCTGAGCCCGTCCTCGCAAAAGCGCTCGTGCGGATTTCCGACTGCGCGAATCACTTTTTTGCGTATGTCTTTTGCGCCGTCAAACGGGTCGATGAGTTTTCCGTCTGCAAGACGCGCGGCAATCGCGTTCATCGTAAAGTCGCGGCGAGACAAGTCGTCTTCGATTGTGGCTGCATATAGAACGCTGTCGGGGTGCCGTCCGTCAGTGTACGCGCTTTCCGTGCGGAACGTCGTCACTTCAATGCTGTGCCCCATAAGGCGCACGGTCACGGTGCCGTGTTCAATGCCTGTTGGAATGACGCGGTGAAACAGGCGCATGACGTCGGCAGGCTGTGCGTCTGTTGCAACGTCGTAGTCGTGCGCCCGCTTTCCCATGAGCATGTCGCGTACCGCGCCGCCGACAAGGTATGACGAGAAGCCCGCGCGCGAAAAAATCTCGTGCATTTTTTTGAGAACGTCGGGAATCTGTATGCGGCGCGGAAAAATGTGCATTGCCGTTTGATTATAGCCGGTATGCAAAAAAAAGTCTGTAGGGAGAGCGAACGCATGAGATCGGCTTCGTAGTGTTCTTTTAAGAACGCAATCGCTTTGTTGTCGTACAAGTATAAGAATGCGCCGCGCCCACCGCGGGCAGTGCACCTGTGCTTGCAGAAAAATGCCCGATGCGCTCGACAAGCAGTGCACGCTTATTCACACCGTTTGTATCTTCCGGCAGGAAGTAACACACATCGCTTTCATAAAAGCCGTGTCATCTGAAATAGTGCCGCGCTCCCAGTCGGTTTGAATGCGGTGCAGCGTGCGCTTCATCCTGCGTTTTGTCTTTTGCAAAAGTGCAACACGGTGTGGCAAAATACGCCAGCCCAAAAACGGAATGCCGCATTTTGTTTGAGCAACCGTTGGCGCATTGAATTGCAGATTTAAAACAGTTGCGCAAAAGCATTCGATTGCACACAATGCATTTTTTGCAGCTTCGCGTGAGGCAAAAAATAAAATCATGTCGTCCATGTAGCGAACATATCCATTCGGATGAAGCTTTTCTACAACAAAATGGTCAAGCGGAGAAAGATAGAGGTTTGCAAAAAACTGGCTCGTCAAATTTCCGATGGGAAGCCCCCGCGTGCATGCATCGGAAGAATCAGCGGAAAGCGGAGCTGTGTAACTATCGATTATCGTACACAAAAGTGCGAGTGTGCGTTCACACTTAATAATGCGAAACAGGTGCCGCTTTAAAACTTCGTGGCTAATGGAATCAAAATATTTTTTTACATCAAGTTTTAAAAACCATTCGCTGCCGTGCGCCTTTTGAAACGCGTACCGGGCGGCGCGGTGCGTGCCCTTGTGCTTTCTGCACGCGTACGTGTGGCAAATCATCTGGCGCTCAAAAAGCGGCTCAAGCACATTCATTATGGCGTGGTGCACAATGCGGTCGGAAAACGGCGCAATGCTAATGATGCGTTGCTTTGGGTCGGTTATTGTAATAGTTTTGTATGCGCCAGGCGTATAGGTTCCTTGACTCAGTGAGCACCGCACCTCGTTTAATTTTTGCTCACAATTAGTTCTGAATGTTAGATAACTTTTACTGGTGCGTTTCTGTTTTGCTGCTTTGTAAAATGCAAGATGTATATTTTCGATTGTGCAGATCTTTTCAAATATGTGCGAAGAGCGTTTCATGTGCGCACTATTTAAAAAAGTGTTTCAGCACTAGAAGATGATTTTTTATCATCGCCAGGTGAAACGCTTTTTGGCGGAGCATTTTCTACAATCGTTTTTAGTGTTGCTTCCCCATATTTTTCTGCCTTTGCGTGTCCAACTCCTTGAACGGCAACAAGTTGTTCAATAGTCACGGGCTTTGCTTTCACTATTGCGGCTAACTGTTCATCGGTGTACACAACAAATGGCGGAACACTATCTTTAGCAGCAAGCTCTTTTCGCAGTTCACGAAGTTTTGAAAAAACTGCAAATTCATCGGGTGGCAAAACTTTCATGTAATCAATTTTGTTTGCTGATTTTGAAGAAAGAGGCTCCTGCCCGTGCACATATTCCACTAACACACACCAACAGGGCGAAACACCAGAAACAAATTCTGTTCGCACACTTATAACTCTCTGCGTGCGTAAAAAAATATTTAACGCCTCTTCAGACTGTTCATTCGCACTTGCCGGAAGCATAAATGTTTTATACTGCATACAACTCTTCCAAAAGCGTGCACGGTAGAACGTTCATTACACTCCTTGTAACTACCAGCACTACCGTGCACTCATAATTCGTATGACGAAAACGCTCGCCCTACAAGAGCATTTTTCTGTTTACCCTACTGGTTTAACTAGCACGATGTATTCCATTTTTTTGCTCGTTGACCACAAGGATAGGCTAGCACGGAGCGAGCAAGCCGAAAGCCGATGTTGTTGTTGCGGTTCTCGGGAGTGTTCCTGTTCCGATACGACGCACGCGTGTTAGCCGCAGTGTTGTTCCAGCTGCCGCCGCGTTTAACGCGGTTTGAACCGGAGGCAGCACCTTTGTGCGGCAGCAGGAACCGCCATTAATTCACGGCTAAAAACGCATCGCCCTTGCGCGCGTTTTCTTTACGCCGTGTGTTCCAGCTGCCGCCGCACCCACGCACACCGCGCCGCGCGCTTTCTGCTGCGCTCGCGCTTTCTGCCGCGCCCACCGCCGCTGACAACGCACCACCGCCTTGCTCCCCGTTTGGAAAAATGCCCTTATT
>JAFUFE010000037.1 GCA_017470085.1 Treponema sp. | reverse complement strand
GCTGCTTTCCCAAACGACGCTGCTCTTTACCGCTGGCGGGAACACCAGACAGGAATCCGTGTATCATGCGCTTGAAGCGCTTGAGCCGTTCTCCCCCGACATTGTACTCATCCATGACGGCGCGCGTCCATTTGTAGACGAAAAAACTATTACAGCGACGCTCGCCGCCGCAGAGCGATACGGCGCCGCCGTGCCGGCGCTTTTACCGGCTGACACGATAAAAACGGTGAACGCAGATAACACAGTTGCACAACACCTTGACCGTACAACAGTCAGAGCGGTGCAGACGCCACAGGGATTTCGTTTTGCGCCGCTCCTTGCCGCCCACCGAAAAGCGGCAGCGGCCGACAGAGCGTACACCGATGACAGCGAAATTTGGGGCACCTTTGTTGGAACGGTTAAGCTAACGGCCGGCTCCCCTGAAAACAGAAAAATTACCTATCGTTCTGATATTCCTGATGATACATCGGTACTACCCCGCATCGGTTTTGGTTATGATTTGCACCGGCTCGTTCCCGGCAGAAAACTACTCATTGGGGGGGTATGTATCCCCGCGGAAAAAGGAGAAGACGCACATTCCGACGGCGATGTGCTGCTCCATGCCATTACCGATGCCGTGCTCGGCGCCGCGGGGTGCGGCGACATCGGTAGTTATTTTCCCCCCACTGACATGCGTTGGCACAACGCGGATTCGGCACAGCTATTGCAGACGGCGTGGCACGACGTACAGAATGCTGGCTGGGAACTCGGCAATATCGATGCCGTTATCAAACTGGAACGCCCCGCATTCCTGCCACACCGCGATGCCGTGCGCGATTCGATTGCCGTCTTGTTTTCTGTACCACGCGACGCAATTTTTGTTAAAGCAAAGACTGGAGAAGGGCTCGGAGATGTTGGCAGCGGGGATGCGATTGAGGCGTGGGCACACTGCCTGCTGTTTAAACGCAAACACTACAGGCAGGAAACCCCCAGCCACTAAAAAATTCACCCCCGTTTGCAATGTATTTTTTTGAAAACGACAGCACGTACTTTCAAACCAATCTCTAGCCCGTGCCGGAGGGGCACTGTTTCCGGCGCGGTACGACGGCGGGAATGAGCGGTAAGCGAACCCCGGAGGCGCGGTTTTCCTTACGACTGCTCCAAAAAAGAAAAAACAACACGGCTATTTTAGAACGTGCTGAATCGATCTGCTCCAGACAGCTGCCGCTGATGCGCAGCGTGACAAGAGCGTTCCAGCGGCATTTTTTACAACTGCCAACCGATAGAAATGGACGGAATAATCATACCGAACTGTATGTCGCCGCTTTTGGGCGCAAAAACAAAATCGACATTGAATTCGCCGTACAGCCGCGATGTAAAATACCATTGAAATGCGCCGCCGATGTCGAATGAAAAACGAGCGGCGTTAAAAGATGTGCTTGTGTAGGTGTTTCCAAATGCAAATGTATAGTTGTACAAAAATAAAAATCCGATGCCGGCGTGTGCTTCAAAACGCGCGCGCCGTTTCAAAAGCGGCAGCTGATACGCAATATTGCAGTACGTTTCCATTAGATGACCGCGTAAACGATTGCCGTCACGGCGCGCAGTGCCACCCATCATATACGCATAGTGAGCGTTCACTCCGATGCCGAGATATCCCCAGTAGTATTTTAGCGGAAAAAACGTTACGCGTGCGAGCAGTCCGACCGGCGAAAGTGGCAAGCCGAAATTATCAATCGACTCAAAAACGGTAAAAGGCGGTGCGTAACCGAGCGATATATTGACATCCAGCCATTTACGGAGGCGCACGGTGATCCGGCTGTTTTCGTCCGGCGCGCTTTTTAAGCCGCTCGCGTCGACGGCAACCACATGCCACTCTCCTTTCGACAGGCGTTCTCGATTAAACGAAAGCTGTACGCGTGCGTTGTCGTCGTCATGCGACAGTACCTGTGCCACCGGTACGATGCGCCCCGAGTGTTCGTTCACGAGCTGATAGTCGGTAAACATTACATCGCGTTCATCTTTTTGCAGCTCAAACAGGTTGCGCCCTTCTATAACAAACGTTCCCGTGTTTTCGTCTTCAAGGTAGAGTTCCTGCGTTTGAGTGGCAGTCACGGTACGATGTATCTCCGGCTGGTAGGCACGGTAAATAACGAACGGTGCCCAGTCAGATTCAACGCCTGACAACCCGAGCAAATCATAACTGATGACTTTATAGCGATAGTTCCCCGGTACAAGCAACGGTTGTATCTGTACACGGGGGGTATTGTCGGTAGTATGGAGCCGTGCGACTTCTTCTGTGCGCGTGCGAGTGATGTAGCGCTCCACAACGATTTCATACGTAGACACATAATCAGGTTCAGCTTCATCCCATTCAAGGTATTGCCACCTGTCTTCGGCGGAACGCTCGCCCGTGGCATACGCATCGTTATTATCATCATTCGTTCGCTGTCCCGTCAGTAGCTGCAGCAGGCGCGATGTCTGCACCCCCGATGTCTCCGCGGTACGCTGTGAAAACGCAGGGACAGTGAACAGTACAACGAGCAGACAACACGCAGCGATACGGTTAATTGCCATAGGGATTGACCGCTCCTTGCCGTGTGTGCGGCTGCTGGGGCGATGGAATATCCGTCACAAATGAATCAGTTGCCGGCTCGCCTTCCTGCAACACTTTGTCAAGCACACCGTCATGGTCACGGTCAATTCTGCGCCGCGCCGCAACACTCCACGTAAACGTTCCGTTCGTCAAGAGACGTTTCCGTTCATCGTTGACTGCAAAAAAATCGAATGTGTACATCTGTCGATCATCATTGGCAGCACGCACCGCATCAGAAAATAAAATTCGCCCGGCAGCATCGTACACTACAACGGTATAGTCCGTCGCATCAGCTACGTTATCCCAATAGAATGTTACTCTGTGCGGATCTTTTTGCCCGCGCACATACGCTGCATCTATGCGTGCGGGCGCCGTAACCAATCCGCGGGGAGCGCGAAGTTTGGGAATTGGGGTAACCGTAAACCGTCCTCGATCGTCGCTTTCTGTATTTGAAATATCAAAATTATCTTGTGTAACAGCCCGAATCACAATTTCATATGAACCGGAACGCAAACCATCTGGAGGGTCAAGTACAACCTGCCGCGGTGCAATACGGTTTCCTGCTGCCCATTCCGCGTTGCTCGGTACACGGAGTACTTCTTCCGGCCGCGCGCCGTCAGTTTTAAACAGCACAAGCTGTGCACGAGAGAGGGACGACGGCGTCTGCCAGCGCACCGTAATCGGATCGAGCACTGCCCGTCGCCCGTCCACTGTCGCTCCGCGTTCAGGGGCAATGATTTCTACCGGACACAGTTTAGTCAGATGGAACGTACCTTCTGCCATGCGTCCTGT
>JAFUFE010000003.1 GCA_017470085.1 Treponema sp. | reverse complement strand
ACATCAATCTCTTCTGGAACAGTTTCTTCAACAAAAGAAATAGGAAGTGTAAGATTTGCAAACACATCTTCAAGACGTGCATTGTAACGATATAGTTCTGTTAATGCTTGCAATGATGAACTGTCGCCCAATAAAGCTGCCCGACCTGTTTCGGATTCTGCATCTACTGCAAGCGTAAAGTCTTGCACCATTTCAATAGAACCTGCATTTTCCTGCATCATGGATTTTTCTTCATCTGTCAGGCTTTCCCACATTTCTGCAAACATATCATTTTCTGTGAGCGTTTCATCTTCACCTTGTGCCATTCTTGCAGCACGAGCGGCTCTGCTTGCTTTTACATTTTCTTCTGGATTTTCAAGAAAAGCACGAAAAGAATAAGACGCATTTTTAGAGTAGTATGTTTGTGTCACTTGATCCTTTTCGTTAATTGTGACAGCATAATTGCCGCTCACAGCAGGCGAACACGAGATAATTACAGAAAATACAATAAGTACAAATACAATTCCTATTAACCTTATAACTTTTTTAAGTTTCATAATCAATTCCCTACCAATCAAATTCCATCAGTATATGCTGACAGCGAAAGAATAAAGTATACTTTATGATGTCTTCTTTTTGAGTGTTACCGTATACTTTACGCCCGACGCTGTTTTCGTATACTTGTCATTAACAAAATCCATGTGATATGTTTCGCATTGTCCGTAAGGATCTTTTATTGTAAATGAAAAATTTCTCATTTGCTCTTCATATATTTGATCCCATTTTTTTTGTGATCTAGCACTGCCTATATAATAAATAATCTCTATATAGCCTGCTTTAGTTTTATCTGTAACAGTTCCATCAGTTTTCCCTAACTCACACACATTACCTGCCGGAGAGCATCGCAAAGATTCTAGTGTTTGTACAGTAAACTGATTATTATCTTCATTGAATACATGAATTTCAATATACTCATATCCTGAGATCACACCACAGGAAGAGATACTAAACAAAAATAAGGCAATAACGAAAATAAATAATTTCTTCATCACACCGTTCTCCTATGGTGTTTTTTTCTTTAGCGTTATCGTATATTCAATCCAGCAAGGTGCTTTTTCTTTATATGTATTATCAAGTGGATTCATAATGTAGGTTTCATAAGTACCTGAAGGATCTTCTATAGTAAATGAAAATTTCTTCATTTTGTTTTTATACGACTCTTTAAGATTTTTTTCTCCATGCACAGTATGTGCAATACCTATATGATATTGAACGCACACTAGCCCATTTTCAGTTTCGTCATAATTAGGATCTGTTTTTTCATACGAGATACCTTTTTCATTGAAGATCATCACATATGGTGAAAAATTTAGACCATATAATTCTCCAACTGTAAGAGGAGTATTCTCGTCTTTTAGTATAGTAAAATCACAATCAAGACCTACTACAGTATTACCACAAGAAGATAGATTTAAGAGAATAAGAAAGATAATAAAAAACAAATATAATTTTTTCATAGAACTCTCTCCTATTTGTGTTTTACAAGACCGAGCGTTGATTGATGCACACCACCAGATTTCTCCCAGAAGTTGCCATGTTCCGAATTACCATCAACATGCTTATTTAGGCGTGCTGTACTATTACTTGTGTTATCGTGCAAATAATACCAATGAGTATATTTATCTTTTGTCCAGTACTTTGACTTCCAGCCAAACCACCACCAAGAAATTTTGTGATAGTCTCGTTTTCTGTCTGTCTGCGTACCTATAATAACACGATAATGGAATCCCCAGTCGCCGTACCACCCGGAGCGAAGTGACACAACGGGCAGGTTGTAATTATTTAAATGATTGTTTACATCATTCCAACGATGGCATAGTTTTTGTTCAATCATATAATCTGTATGAGTACTTAAACCTTTGCTCAAAGACGAAATTACTTTCGGGCCTGTTCCTATTGTATTTTCAAAAATGTTATACAGATTTTTTATTTCCGTTTTGTCATTAGTCAGTGGAATTTTATCAAAATTAGCTTTTTCACCTAATCCGAGTGCTACAAAAGTAACGGCAGCAGGACCACAATAACCTAGAGAATTATGCCAGTCTCGTTTACTATACCAATCATTTAGCATTTTATACTGCACAGTTGTTGTTTCACTCGCGTAAATATGCCTACTTGCATCTTCAACAATCGCATCAGGATTTTGATATTCACGCTCAATTTCTTCATCCGTTGTTGCAAGGATTTGTGGAATAATTTCGTCAATGGAGTTCCACAGCGAAGCCATATCGTGTGCCTGTTCCTGCGCTTCTGCAATCATCGTTGTTTTGTCACTCGCGTTTATCTCCAATCGTTCAAGCGTTTCTTCGTCCGCTTTTTCCAAACACTCAAGTATGTTGCGCTCAATAAAAACGGCATCCTGCGTAAGCGTTTCACCAGAAAGCGCGTCTTTGAATATCGCTTCTCCCTGCATAACACTTCGCGCACTGACCGTTGTGTCCCTCATAACAAACTGTGAAGGATAGTTTATTGCAGCAAGCCTTACCGCTCCTGAAATGTCCGTTAATTGCTGTGCTGTTTCAGCTGTTACTTGATGAGTCATGGTGCTCACGTAAGCAACAGGTTCTCCTTCTAACTTTGATGCGTTACAAGTGATTGCACCAACTTCTATACCATTTTTTATAACTCTGAACTCATAATAACGGGGCGTGTTGCTATCGGCATAATAAATTATGACAGGATATTCCGAAATTGTAGCACCGTGCCATGGATATACAGATTCAAAATCAATTTTTTGAAGAAGTGCAAAAAAGCGTGAGATACGCCAATCTACAATACTAGGATTTTCTTCTGCGGCAATTTGCACGGCGCGGGCGCTTGTCATATTTGCATACGGGGTAACCAAGTTCCCACCACTATCTGCAAAAGTAGTTTTTTTGTTTGAAGAAAAACTTGCGGGACTAAAAAAGTTATTGCATCCAATAAGGCATAAAGCTGCGGCTGCACATAATACCTTCACCCCCGTCATCGTCATTTTTTTAAGTTTCATAACCACCCCCGTACAAAATGTTTCAGAAAAAGTATTGCACTATACCTTTAGATAAATGAAATTGAAACAACGTAAAACGCTTTGCGGGAATCATAATCAATTTCTTTATAAAAAGAATTTCATCAGCATATGCCAATATTTAAAAAATATCATAAAATAACAATTTGTCAACATTTTTACCGTAGAAATAACCGAAGTTCAAAAAAATAACCAAAGTTATTTTCGCGAACTTTGGTTATTTTTTTATGTTTTATTGCCACTTGGCACGAAATTTGCAGATATCACTATTTTCTGAACCAAGTACCCAGAATGGGAAACGCGACTTTGGGTACTTGGTTTCAGCATGTTATTTCAACGACAAAGGAATACCCATGACAGTCAAGTTGTAGTTTTCTGCCGCCTTGCTGTACTTTCCATTTGAAATCATCCCTGCAAGAATCGTTGTAAAGATGCCGGTAAAAAATGTCGCTGTCATACTAATGTGCAAATTTTCATTGTAGTTGAACGCAGGAGTGTACTCATTCACAGAATGGAGCACTGTGCTTGCTATAGTTACTCCCATTATACCGAACATAACGCCTTTCCACACAATCCCTTGTGTAACCAGTTTTTGATTTTCGGGCACAGTCAACAGCATACTGCGAAACTCTTTGTCAGATACTTTCTGTCCGTCAAGCAAATAGTAAGGAACCGGATCTATCAAAAAGCTGTTTTTGTGCACGAGGAGCGGAGGAAATTCCTGAGCTGTACCTACAATCATTTTCGCTGCATCATCGTGCTCGTTACTACTCGAAATATCTTGTGCGAAAATAACTGTCATCGTTAAAATCGAAAGAAACAATAAACCGATAATTCGTTTCATACATATTTCTCCGTAAAAAAATCATACTCCGTCTTTCAAAGATAAAATATCTCCTAAAAAGCAATCTCGTTGCTAGAAGAGCTTTACTTTATTTATGCTTATCCCAACCCCTATTGCCGAAATTCATGCACAGCCCTACAGAGAGTTTTGCGCCAAAGCCACCGCGTATCCAGCCTTCATATTCTTCGGCTATGCCGCCTCTTGTTATTTCTCCTGCATAAACAACGCCACACGGAATGACAAAATGAACCCCTGTTGAGAGTCCAAGATGGAATTTGTCTTTGTTCAAGAACCACAGCCGGTAGCCTGCATGAATGGGGAGATCTATTTGCCATGCAAAAAGCGCGATATCTTCTGTCCCTGTTTTTTCTCCAAGTGTCATGCGAAATTGCATACCAAACGACATCACAAATGAATGACGCTCATTAATAGTGTATCGAATGACTGGCGCAATATTTAGAAAAATATCTGTTGCCCAGTTGAACGAAACGTTTTGTGCAGGAAAAGGCGTCGCCGTGGAAAGCGTTGGCATGCGCACCGTGCGGAAAAAATCCGCGCCGTACCCGAACGAAATACCGATGTCAAGAAAATTCGTTGGATATAAAAAATAAAATCCCCAATAATTATCAATGCCCAACGCTGACTTATGTGCAAGTTTTTCGACATTTTTTACCGTGTACGTGTCCATCATCGGAACACCGTAATAGTTTATGTCGAGTTCAACATTGGCAAACAATGCGGAAGCAGCAAAAATAAATGCAGTAAGAGCAGTGTACAGTTTTTTATGGTGTGTAATTTTCGCCATAGTGATTTCTCCTTGTTCTATTGAAAATAATTTTGTTGCAATGAGAAAGCATTGCAACAAAATAGTATTCTTATATGCCCAGTCGTTTTTCCAAATCTGACCATGGCACAACTATACTAAATTCACCTGTTTTCCATCCCTGTGCAGATGATGCACCGCCAACAACAATGGCTCCAATCATAGCTCCCGCAACTGCGCCAGGGCCATTCTCGATAGAGCCCATTGAAGCGCCTATACCAGCTCCAACAGCAGCTCCAGCTGCGTCTGATGCCACACACATGGCAATCTTTCTGCGCTGTGCTTTGAGCCAATTGAGCAATGCACCGCGCTCATAAGCAGTATCATCTGCAATATCGCCTCGCAATACATCCCATTCAGCAATATGCTCTGCCCAATACGCAAGGGAAGCACGTGTAGTTGCTGTATACGAATAAAAAGCTTCTCGGTCAATTTCTGGGATATTCAGTTCTGCTTCTTTTTCAACGTATTCAATATCTCCTAAAATAACTTCTAACTCCCCCTTTTTGTGAGCAACTAGATCATCCACTCTATCAATATATTTTTGTGTCTCAACTGAAAATACATATGATTCTTGCTCCGTACTACGGATATCGAGTAATTCTGTTGCAGAGCGTGTTGTTTCTTTTGTAGAAAAGAATTTATGCATAACCATATTGATTTCATCATCGGAAAGCCCCTCTGCATGTGCACGCCTTGCTGAAGAATTTTTATACAATGCAAGTTCGTTGTAAAGAGCATTGAGCGTCTCGTTGTGCTTTATACCGACATCATCAAATTGTTGTGCAATATCTGGGCGCTCATCAATGAGGTTTGCCCATTGTGTTGTTGTTATAGGTACACCATCGTTTTTATGAGATGCATCCGTTATATTAAATTTGCATCCCATGACTATACTCGCTATAATAGCCATCCCCAAAATCATTTTTTCGCGTTTCATAATTAACCTCTTATAATTAGAATTCCGCCAGCATACGCCAGCACTTAAAAAGTATCACAAAACAACAATTCGTCAATACTTGTGCAACAGAAATAACCGAAGTTCAAAAAAAAATAACCAAAGTTATTTTCGCGAACTTTGGTTATTTTTTTATGTTTTATTGCCACTTGGTACAAAACGTGCTCATGTTGATAAGAATGTATACACGTAGTATACAACGGACACACTACAGCGCTACCATTCATGCAGACCGTTGTCACACTAAAATGTGCTTTCTATTTTTTATTGCACGACGCATGGTGATTGTAGTATAATTATACCATGACGCGAGCAGAAAAACGAATGTTGCTGCGCCGCCTTTTGAATGTATGCGCCTTTGTTGTCCTCACAGCTGCAGCAATCATATCATACCGCTTTCCGAACAATTCGATGACGCTTATACCGTATGCCGAAATTTCTGTACCGTTTATATACGGCATGGGCGCATTACTGTATATGCTACTTATCTTCCACCCTGAAAGCAGAATTCTTGAAATGATAGTTCTTATTGTGCTGTGCTTTTTAACGGTGTGGACAGGGCACGAGATTTTGGGAATATTTTTGTATTCTGCAGTGATAATCATGTTGCTCTGCAATAAATTTTTTAAAACGCACAACGCAATAAAAATAATGGTCTTTATTGTGTTGTGGTTTGTTATACTGTCTGGCGTCGTACCGTACGGCAGAACGCGTACTATTATTGCGTACCTTGTTTCAGTTTTACAGATACTTTTCTATGCATATGTGTATGTATCGCTCGAAGATTTGCTTGTACCGCTCTTACCGCCACAATTCCATTCTGTGCGCGATAGGCTTCCCAAACAAGGCAGCGTATTGCATGTATCACAGCTGCAAGAGCTCGGTCTTTCTGAACGGCAAATACAGTTTATTTTAGACAGCATAAAAGGAAAAAGCTATGCGGAGATTGCAGAAACGCACGCAGCAAGTACTTCTACAGTAAAAAAAGAAATGGTGAACATATTCAAAACGTTTGGCGTAAAAACGAGAGAGGAATTACTTTTTATTTTGTTGCAATACACGATAAAAGAACAATAACCGAATAATTGCACGATATTGTGTACCGCAAAAGCATTATCGTGTGTGTACACACGGCGCATTACTATTTCTCTCTGTTTACATATTTACAATTACAAAAACTGCACTGCGTATTGTGCTCCACATTTTATAATACATTCTAAAATCGCTGATAGCATCAAATTCCTCCGCACAATTTCAAGCAGACGCGCAAAATATTTTGTACAACGGATGCTGCAATCAGCACGCTCACGCATGTGCGCAAACACGCCCTTGCAGAGAAAAAAAGAACTTTGTAAAATCGTATGTATCTAAACGAGCAGGAGGAATTGCGGTGTCTGTTTTATCTGATATTGCCGCAGAAGATTATCTAAAAGCAATCGTAAAAGCGCTTGCCGAGCTTGATAAAACAGAACTCACGACGGGCGAAGTTGCCGCCTTGCTTTCCGTTACGCCAGGAACAGCAACTGCGATGCTGAAGAAACTCGAAAAAGATGGGTACGTGCGCTATAAAAAATATCACGGCTGCACGCTTACCGAAAAAGGCACGCGCTACGGCATCGCAGTCGTCAGGCGGCATCGCTTGCTTGAAAAATTTTTAAGCTCGCTGTTCAACATGACTGACGAAGAAATCCACGCGGATGCGGAGCATATGGAGCATGCCGTGTCGCAAAAATTGATCGACTGCATCGACGAATATCTCGGCTATCCTGAACGCAATCAAACAGGCTCGTTGATTCCACGCAAAAATCAAAAGCGCTTGGTTACCGACATGCCACTCGCAAAAATCCCGCCAAAAACATTTTTCAAAATCATACGGCTGCCCGACAAGACGGAGCAAAAAAAATACTGTATCGAACTTGGGCTGGACGAGGGAACCTGCGTGCAGTTGTGCGAAAAACAGCCGACAGTCGGCATTGCTGTGCTCAAAACAAAAAAAGCGGCAAACATCCGCTGTCCGCTCGTGCTGCTCGATACAATTTTTGTCGAACGGAGCGAATAATTTTTTTTCGCATGTTGCGGAAAGCGCCGCGCTTGGCACTAGTGTCATGCCACAGAGCGCATGGACGCGCGCTTGCAGCAATTTTCGCGAAAGCAAAAATTGGAAAGTCAAAAAACACGGATATTTTTTGACTGACGTGTTCACGTGCAGTGCTTTGCATTCGGTGGGACAACTTTAATGAGCACTGCCGCCTGCAACATCCAGCAGTTACTTTTCTGAAAAAAGCTCCGCAATTTCTTGCGCGTATAGTTCCATGATGCGCGGCCGCATAATATCTTGTTTGGCAGAAAGTTCTACACCAACTTCAAACGGTTTCGTAAGCAACGCAAACCGATTGATGCGTTCAAACATCTTAAAGCCATTTTTTGCATTGATACGAGAACTTACTTCGTTTTCAAACAGTCGTTGAATATCTTCCGATGCAAGCAGATTATCAAACGTATCGTACATAATACCGTTTTCTGCTGCAAACCCTTTCACCTCTTCTGTATTAACCAAGAGAAGCGCGGCAAGATAGCGTTTGTCCTGTCCAACAACAACAGCTTGTTTGATATATATTGATTGTGCGAGCTTTTGCTCAATAGGAACCGGCTCGATATTTTCACCCCCCCGCAGTACAATCGTATCTTTAACACGCCCTTTGAGAACAATTTCATCATGCAGCGATAGAATTGCAAGATCACCGGTATCAAACCATCCATCAACAGTCATTACCTGTTCGGTTAAGTCAGGACGCTTATAGTAGCCTTTCATAACGGTTGCACCTTTCACCTGCAAAACGCCTTCTTTGCACCGTCCCAGTACGTAACCTTCGCTATCAACAACGCGCACCTTAACGCCGCGAATCGGAGTGCCGACGTTTCCAAAAATTGGATCTGCAATCGGGCGGACAGAAATAATCGGAGCTGTCTCCGTCAACCCGTACCCTTCAACAATATTTATGCCGATTGCCCAGAAGAATTCATCGATAACTTTTGGATACGCACCGCCGCCAGAAATACCGGCACGGAAATTATTACCGAGCATCGCTTTGATTTTTCGGAACACGATTGCATTGCCGAGCCATTTGAGCGGAAAAAGCACTAGCCACGGAATAACAAGCACCACCCACATCAATCCGATATAATCAGATTTGAAACGGCAATTTCTTCGGAACAGAATGCGGGAAATGCGGCTGTGTAAAACAGCGATTGTCAGAAAAAAAGTAAACAGTGCGTATACAATGCCGCCTGTTTTCCGCATCTTTGTGTGAATACCGTCGTAAATTGCTTCATATACACGCGGAACGGCCGGCATAAGCTGTGGGTGTAATTTTTTGAAGTCACCGAGCAAAATACTCCCAATCGGTTTTGAATAACAAATGGTAGCTGCCTGAAACAAAATAACGTATTCGCATTCTCGCTGAAACACGTGCCACACCGGTAGCACGCACAGCGCATTATCGCCCGGATTCAAAAAAATACGTTCAGGTATTTCATCAAGCTGCGTCAAAAAATTGCAATATGTTAACTCAACACCTTTGGGCGTACCCGTCGTTCCCGAAGTAAAAATGATGCACGCGGTATCATGCCATTGCCCTTTGTCAAATTCAGTTTCTACGGCATCTTTATGTTCAATGCGATATTTTTTCCCGCGGGCAATCATTTGATCAAACGGATACAGTTCAATATCCGCTGCGGCAGCACTTTGAGCAACATCGTCTTTTATTTCATCAAATACAATAATACGTTTTAACGCCGGCAATGCGTCATGGAGCGAAAGTAATTTATGCACTTGCGTTGAATTTTCGGTAACAACAAGGCTACATTCGGTAAACGACAAAATTTTTTCCAAGTCTATGAGCGTTACATCGCACCCGCGCGGCACGTCGATTGCACCGATGCCCATAATACCCATATCTGCCCATAGCCATTCCTTGCGATCGTCTGCAATGAGCCCGACAAGCTGACCACGTTGCACACCAATGTCCATAAGGGCCGCCCCAAAATCGAGCGCAGCTTGATATAATTCCCGATAGGAAGTTGCCTCAAAATCACCGTCAGCTGTTCGCGACCGCTGTGCCGCCGTTTCCGGAAATTCAGCAGCGACTGCTCTCAGCATTTTTGGGATCGTTTGTTCCATCAATATTTCTCCTTAAAAAAAGGCGCGTCATCAATAATTTGAAACGGGCAGAGCACTTACACGTCTATTTTACAGCGCGGACAGTTCACTCGTCTACCGCTGAGACAAAACACAGAAACACAACAGCGCGACGACCTGTCATTTTGAAAATCACCTGCTGCGTATCCGCATGCAGCTCTACAACACCCGTACCAAAGATACTCAAAGCATAGCATCTAAAATGACAAAAATCAATACTCTGTCATAATAAATTAGTGTACACACCACCATTCACAATGCACGCAATACTGAATATGGCGATTCGCCCAGCACGCATCTTTTTCAGAATAAACCGCTAGAGTAGTACGCCGCGCTATCTGCACATCAGGAATACCGATACCATATCATGTAGACGATATGACAAAAAGCGCGCGAATTATATACAAGTGACTGATGTATTCTGCAACAGCACAATTATACGCAATATCGTTTCGTATAGTTTTCTCTGCGTTTGCACGATTACGATAATCATGGTATTCTTATTCAGCGATTCTAGTATGCACAGCGACGCAGATGTATAAAAAGGATAACGAAAGCACATGGGCAAAAAACTTATCGATAGAAATAAAATCATTCATGCTTTTTTAAAAGCGTCATTCGACAAAAGCGCCGGTGCCACCTCTTTGTCTGATGTGGCAAACATACTCGGAGTAAAAAAAGCGTCACTCTATAATCACTTTTCTAGCCGTGAAGAAATGTATGCAGCAACTTTGACTTTCTGTGCCGAGTATGTAGCGAATGTTTCATTTCTACCAGAACCGCATGAAAAATATTTTTCGTACAGTCTTGAAACAGCTGTAACAAAAATCATTACGTCATATTTTCGTTCATATGAACTTGATCCGCTGTGCGCTGCCTATTCGTTCATTCAAAGCGAACGATATTTTAACGAACAGGCGTTACAGGCTTCTTATAATCAAATGCATACGATTGTTGACGGCATATCGACCGTATTGTATGCACACGCTAAAACACATCAGTCTGAAGTCGACGCAAAAAAAGAAATTACATTCCGGGCAGTCGTTATTGCTGATATTGTCACTGTACATTTGAACAAAATGCTGCTCCATAGAAAAGACATGATACGAAAAAATCCTGAAACAGGGACGGGCAGTTTATTTGAACTTCCCGTATACAAAGACGAATTACAGGCGGCGCTATCGCATATACAGCGCTTCATTGTGTGTTCCGAAGCGCCATAAAGCAGTGCCCTCGATTTTCCACACTACAAGCATCATTGCACATCACTGGTGTGCGTCGTGTCCATAGTGCTGTGGTGTTTCATTGATTGATGCAATGTGCATGACAAAGCAAACAGGAGGTTTTTGATGGCTTCGCTGCCCGGATTTTTTTCTACCCTTTTCAATTTGGCATTGCCGATTACGTTGCAGAATTTGTTGCAGACATTCATCAATATGCTTGACACTGTTATGGTCGGTCGGCTCGGCTCTGTTGAAATAGCCGCGGTAGGGCTCGGCAATCAAATATTCTTTATGCTCAATATGGTGCTGTTTGGCATATCAAGTGGCGGCTCTATTTTTTTCGCACAATTCTGGGGAAAAGGCGACGTCGCCAGCATCAGAAAAACGCTCGGCATAACGTTGCTGTTGTCGCTCGTTGTCGCAACGGTATTTTTTGTTGGAGCGGCATTTTTTCCCGCAACATTGATCGGACTATATTCGCACGACGAACAGGTCATCGCATTAGGAGCCCGGTATCTACAGATTGCCGGACTCTGTTATCCGTTCATGGCGATTGGCTTTGCGTATCAATTTTCGTTTCGCGGAACGGGACACGTACGCCTGCCAATGGTGAGCACTGCCGCAGGGCTTATAACGAATGCCACGGCAAACCTGCTGTGTATATTCGGCGCACAGTTTACATTCGGCACTGTGACCATTGCCATTCCAGCATTGGGCGTAGTCGGAGCAGCGATTGCAACCGTACTTGCACGCATTGTAGAGTGCGTCATTACAGTGAGTTATTCATATACGCACCATTTTGAATCAGCAAGTCACCCCCGGCTGCTTTTTTCATTTGACCGAAAGTTTTTTCTGCGCTACATACGAATCGCCGTTCCTGTCATCATAAATGAAACAATCTGGGGGCTCGGCATCACCGTACAAAATTCAATTTTTTCACATGCCGGTACCGATGCCATCGCATCGTTCAATATTACCGGAACGATTTCACAACTGACCTGGGTATTTTTTATCGGCATGGGAAACGGCGCATCCATCATTCTGGGAAAAAAAGTTGGCGCACATCAAGAAGCAGAAGCCCGTCAATACGCATATCGCTTTGCGTGGTTTATGCCGCTTGCCGCGGCGTTTATTTCATTGCTGCTCATACCGCTTTCGCTTTTATTGCCACATTTATTCAACGTAGCCCCGCACATTATTCGTCAGGCACAATATATGATGTATGTACTCGCGTGTTCATATCCACTCAATGCATTCAATATGTTTTTTATTGTCGGGCTGTCACGTTCAGGTGGCGATACCGTTTATGGCGCTGTCAACGATACGCTCTGGATGTGGTGCGTCGCACTTCCGTTGGCTGCGTGCGCAGCATTCCTATGGCACGCAGAGCCGTATATAATTTACCTGTGTCTTTTGAGCGAACAAATCTTAAAACTAACGGCAGGACTGCTCCGCCTACATTCGGGAAAATGGCTCCGCAACGTAACGGAATAACCGAACGTGCCGCGTAATAATATGTCTAGGCGCACACACATGCTGGCTGTTTCAAGCGGCGTCTTTTTTTTACAAATATCCCGATGTCGGCGAATGTTCAGCCATCCCGGTACGATTCGGCGAGTGGTTTCTATTTTCCTACACAGAAGCGCGAAAAAACGCTGTCTAAAATATCATCGCTTGTAACGCTTCCGGTTACTTCTCCCAGCCATACGAGCGCATCTTCCAAATCTTGTACAACGGCATCGAGCGTGCACTGATGCGATTCGCGCACTGCATGACGTACGCGTTCAAGCGCTTCGCTGACAGCGTTTTTTTGCCGGGCAGAACCAAGTCCCGGTTGCTCATGGATAACGCCGTTCTCTTTGATAAGCGCCGCACAAACCGCACTGATAAATGTTGCCAACCCGCGGCCGGTTTTTGCACTCATCAACAGTTCCCCCCCCAGTTGCGGGATGAGTTTTTTCTGCCCGTCTGTCAACTGTGGTTGCTGTGCTTCGTCATCGCATTTGTTCCACACAACAATAACCGGCCGTATCGTCATTGACAAAAAAGATTCATCATCAAGCTGCATACCCACCGCGGCATCAACAATATACGCAAGCACATCCGCTGATTCAGTCAGTGCATGCGTAAGCTCCACCCCTTGTCGTTCAACAGAATCAGTGGTTTCTCGGATTCCCGCAGTATCGAACACGCGCACCGGAATACCGTCGAAACTCGTCCAGCTTTCAAGCCAATCGCGCGTCGTTCCCGCTACTGAAGAAACGATTGCGCGTTCCTCTTTCAAAAGCTGATTGAATATGCTCGATTTTCCGGCATTCGTTCTGCCGCAGAGCACAAGCTGTGCGCCGTCTTGATACAGCTTTTCGCTCCTCCATGAATCAACGAGCTGTTGCAAATCAGTGCATACTCGTTCAATCCCTTGCACGTCGAATGAATCAGCGATGGCCTGTTCATCTTCAGGATATTCAATTTCGACTTCAATAGCGGCAATCGTATCAATAATCACCTGCTTAATGCGGTTGATTTCGTCGTATACGCTTCCCGCCAATCGCCCTGCAGCGCGTTCGCGTGATACTGTACTTTTACTGTCAATAATTTCTTGGACTGCTTCTGCGCGCGTTAAATCAGTTTTGCCGTTGAGAAATGCACGAAACGTAAACTCGCCGCGTTCCGCCCGCCGGAATCCCTGCATACAGAGCAGTTCATATATCGCTCTGATAACAGCGGGCCCGCCGTGGCATGTAATTTCTGCCATCTCTTCACCGGTGAAACTTTTCGGCGCACGGAAAACACTTACAAGAACTTCGTCGATGCGGACGGCACCCTGCATTATCCAGCCATATACAACTGTATTACCAGATGCAGCCCGCAATGCCGCCGGCCGCGAAAAGGTACGGGCTAACAAGTCAATACAGCTTTTCCCTGATACCCGCACAATGCCGAGCGCAGCAGGAACAAGCGGCGTCGCAATAGCGACTATCGGCTCATCAGGGGTATACGAAATACCGCTCATAGCAAGTGCTCTACGCTAGCGGACCGGCCGCAGCAAAAATGGCGTCTGCAACAACGGCAGATACCGGCGGCCGCTGTATTCACCAAAGCTGCGCCGCTGATTGAGCACGCTGTCTAAAACCGACAGCCCTTCATCACGATATGACGGTGCTTGTGCTTGTCCAACGGCCGGCTTTCTGAACCGATTATCCGCTTCCGGTGTGCTGCCGGTGTACGGCGCATTATCTGCTACATCGGGCAATAAATTTTCATAGTTACCGACATTGTTCCAATACATGTAGCCGCGGTTTGCCGCATCACGAACGCCAAATATTTCTTTCTGAATGTAATCCGGCCCATAATACGTCCGGTCAAAGCTTACATTCAGCCGGAACGCCTGTACCCACGGACGAATAATCGCGCGATTCCGCGTCAAGACGGTGGCACGAAATGTTCCATAATAATAAATACGATACGTCCGGTCAGGATACGGTTCGTAATTTAAGAACGTGTTTTCAAAATGGCTCGGATAAAACATAGGCGCAATGACATCAACATATGCAGCCATCATTTCTGCATCCTGTCCTGTCCGTGCGCTGCTTCTATACCAACCGTTCGCTCCATAGATATCGATACTGATAGGTGCCGCTATGTTTTCACGCGCATACGACAGAAACGAAATGAGCGCAGATTCTTTATCCATGCCGTCGCTTTTCCAGCGGTATACAGCATTCCGTAGATTGGTACCGTCAGTCGGGAAGCGGATATAATCAAATTGAATTTCGTCAAAGCCGCGCGCAACCAGTTCTTTCGCAATGGCGATATTGTATTCCCACACTTCTGGCGAATACGGGTCAACCCAGTTTTCATCGTAGTAGGCCATTGCCTGTCCGGTCACGACACCTGCATCGTTGACAATGTCTTCCATACCTTTGGTACCGACCCACGGTGCGTTACGGAGCTTGTCCCACACTGCATACATCCCTTTGTTATATTGCGAAAGATTTTTGTCTTTAAACACAACGATGCGTGCAATGAGATACACATCGTCCTGCTTGAACTCAGAAACAAAATGATCGAGATCGATTTTATACTGCGTAATACGTCCTTTCTGCAAAACGAGTGGATCGCGCGTATCATAGCGCAAAAACCCGTAATCGTCTTTCATGTCGATAACGAGGGAATTCAAATTATTGTCCGAAATTACTTTACGGAATTTATCGATGCCGGACTGAACGCGGCATTGATACGCTGAAACATAAATGCTTTTTTTACCGTCAGCTTGCTGTGCATACGGCGTAACAATCGTCCCGGGATACAGCATCCACAGTTCGTTCAACACAACGCCATAACGAAAGCCGCTCTGTGCTTGCGGAATCCATGCCGCGTTCACCATACCCGGAACGCCGCTTAACGTTTTAACCCATTGTGGAAATGCAGCGGGAATACCAGGGCTTTCCCGTGTTTCAATATTAAGCGAGCCGAGCGATTCTATCTGCGTATAGAGCAACACCGTATCTATCGCCGTTAAGCCATCAATAGAATCAGCTGGTTCTGCCCCGGCGTAAATGCACTCCGATGATTTATCGTTCCAGTCAAAACGATACAGCCGTGGAATATACGTCTGCGCTATATAGAGTTCAACGTATCGAGTTCCGTCATCAGCTGTTCTGGCAAGCGGAAGAATATCGGATATTTCATCTGGCGATGTCAGCGAACGCATCATATACAATCCGCGCGGCACATCAATCCATTGTGCCCGCGTTTTGTCCGGCTCTATGTATGACAGCCCCAAAATGCTGTGTGACATAAATACCGCGAGCGTATTATCAGGCATAGTCGCAATGGCAACGGCCTTAATTCCAGTCGTTATCGTGCTCCGTGAACCAAGCGACTGCCATGACTCCCCCCCATTCCGCGAAATATATACCGCGTCTTTTGTCGCCGTCACTAATTCCTGCGGATTTAACGGATTAACGCATATATCTTTCAATTCGTGTACCTGATATTGAAAACTGATTTTTTCACCGTCGTATTTTTTTATGGTCAAAAGCGGCAATCCGGTATTTTTAAGCTCAAAGTGTACCAAATCAGTACTGAATAAAATTCCTTGCGTAGTCCGAAAATACCATCGTTCCGTAGGATGTCCGTTTTCGGCGGGAACTTCCACGCGCACTATTTGTTCGACCCGCCCATCTGTCCACAATGGTACTGCCGCTCCGGAATTAGTAACGCGATACAAGCCTTTGTCGGAACCGGCAACCACCGAACCGTATGCCGTCGCCCGCTTATCTGTCCGCTGTGCGATAGTGGGACGTGCATATAACCCGTGGATGGTCTGTGCCGGCGCAGAAAATGGCGCGCAGACAGACAGCGCGAGAAAACAAATAGCGAGAATCATGCTACTAGTATCGGCAACAAACAGGTAAAAAAACAGCAGGCAGCGGATTATTTATGTACCGGGCAATCCGTCCGGCATGGAGACGGATCATCTGCGGCCATTATATCATTTCCCGATAGGCATCAAATTCAGCAAGCATAGCGGCATCTTTATGTCGGTCAAGCGCGCTTACTATAACAGCACACACAAGGCAAGCAGCGAAGCCCGGAATAATTTCATATATGTCAAAGATGCCGCCCGAAAGCTGATGCCATACGATGACTACTACGCCGCCTGCAATAATGCCCGCAATGGCTCCCTTTGCAGTGCCGCCACGCCAAAACAGCGAAAGCAGTATGAGTGGTCCAAAGGTCGCGCCGAACCCCGCCCACGCATAACTGACCAGTCCAAAAATTGAACGATGTTCATCGAGCGCCACAACAAATGCGATTACAGCAATGCCTAAAACCGTCAGGCGGCTTATGTTTAAAAGCTGCCGGTCTGATGGACGTTTCTTTAAAATCGTTCCGATAAAATCTTCACTCAATGCCGACGCTGCAACAAGCAGTTGAGAATCGGCAGTACTCATCGCCGCCGCTAAAATCGCACAGAGAAACACGCCGCCAATAAACGCTGGATACATTCGCTTGAGCGTTTCTATGATGACTGTTTCTTGCGCACCCTGTGCGAGTGCAGGGTGCAGGTATACTTTTGCAAATACACCGATAATCACTGCGCACACAAGCGAGAGCGTCACCCACACCATCGCAATACGACGAGAAAGCGGCACCTGTTTGTCGTCACTAATCGCCATAAAACGGACGAGTATGTGTGGCATACCGAAATACCCTAATCCCCAACCGAGCGATGAAACGATGTTCATAATGCCGAAATCAGTCTCATCGCTGACAAACGGATTGAGAAACTGAGCGCCAAACGCATTCACCTGCGCCACTGCGTTGCTCAGACCGCCAAGCGACACCATCATAATAATCAGCGTAGTGATAAGCGCAATGAACATTAATGTTCCTTGAATAAAATCTGTGGCGCACACTGCCAGATACCCCCCAAGGAGTGTATACAGCACAATCACCGCCGCACCAAGTATTAGCCCAGTACGATACGGCAGCCCGTACACAGAATTGATAAGTTGCGCACACGCCACAAAACCACTCGCCGTATAAATTGTAAAGAAAATCAAAATAAACACAACAGCGATACGCGAAATCACATATGAATGATCTTTAAATCGATTCGTCAAAAACTCGGGAATGGTAATTGCGTTTCCGCACTGCGCCGAATAACGCCGGAGCCGGCGCGCTATAAGCAGCCAGTTCAAATACGTACCGATTACCAAACCGACCGCCGTCCAAAATGCTGATTTCATTCCGGTCACATACGCCACACCAGGCAGCCCCATCAAAAGCCAGCCCGACATATCCGATGCTTCTGCGCTGAGCGCCGTAAACCATGGCCCAGCATTTCTCCCCCCAAGAAAAAAATCACCTGCCGAAGCATTTCTCTTTACATACTGCAACCCAATAGCAATCATCACACCCAAATACAAAACGAACGCAATCAAACGGAGAACTATCTCTGAAAACATGGTCATTCCTCTCGCATAAAAAAATACACAAACAAAACAGCTTGCAGAAAAACTAAAACGATTATGTACGATGAAAATTTATTATACACAGACTGGAAGAAAAATTCAATAAAGCATATCATTGCTACATAAAATTTATCAATTAAGGGGGAGAAGTCTCTCCCCTGGGTTCAGCCCGCCCGCACATGTCTACAATAGGTACGCTTGCAGCGCAGCTTCACGCGCATTACCAGATGTCAATCGAATAGTACTGCTTGTTTTACTTTGAACTGGATGCGGCGGGCGGTCTTCACCACACCCCTCTCTGTGGGGCTCCGCCCCACTCCCCGCGCGCACTGTGCTGCTCAGCGAACGCAGCATAGCCCGCGCTGGAGTGGCGGCGCGATGACAAGCGCGCTGTTCCGGGCGCGTCAGCCACGTAGCGAAACGCGCTACGGAATGAGGGTGACCGAACCACGCAAGCGCGGCTCTTCCCGCAGCATGCTCCACATGCTACTTGTATTTTCGCTTTACTTTCATCGTTGTTGTCATTTCAAGCGGTGCATCAAGAATCGTTACTTTGGTGATTCGCTCGTACGGTTGTAAACTTTTGTTTACGTTGTCAACATCTGCTTGAATCATGCTGCGCACGTCATCAGTGACAAAGAGCGCATCGTCACGTTTTACGCCGAGTTTTGCAAATACGTCGTCGCTCGGATAGATGAGCGCTTCAATGCCTTCCGATTTTTCTTCAGAGTTTTCTTCGTAGCCTTGCACAGTGATTTGCTGAATGTTGTCGCACAGCTGGACGCGGTCTTCTATTTGTTCGGGGTACACGTTTTTACCGCCCGACGTAACGATGATGTTTTTTGCGCGACCGCAGAGAATAAGGTAATGCTCGCTGTCGAGCTTGCCGATGTCGCCCGTTTTTAAAAAACCGTCTTGCGTAAACATAGCTTTTGTTTCTTTTGGCATGTTGTAGTAGCCCTTCATCACCATGGGGCCTTTCACCGCGATTTCGCCAATGCCGTCTTTGTCAGGATTAATAATTTTAATTTCTTCATACGGCGCAAAATCTTTTCCGACGCTTTCGATTTTAAAATGCTCAACGGGATTGAGCGCAACGATGGGGCTTGTTTCCGTAAGCCCGTAGCCTTGAATAAAATTGATTCCCGCCGCATTGTACGCTTTGAACACGTCGGAAGAAAGCGGACCGCCGCCGCAGATTGCAACGCGCAACGTGTAGATGTTCGCCTGCACAAGCACTTTTTTGAACAGTACTTTGCCGGGATTTTTGCCAGTCGTTTTTTTGATGATGTATGAAAGCCCCATGTGCAATGTCATGAGGTTTGCCACAAGCGCGCCTT
>JAFUFE010000036.1 GCA_017470085.1 Treponema sp. | reverse complement strand
TAGATCCCACGCGTATTCACACGCAGGATGCCGAACGGCTTCAAGCGCTGCTCGGTGTGCCAGCAGAATGGGTTTCGCCAGCGGCACTCACGGGCTTTTGCCCGCCAGCAGCATCGATTGCCGTGGTGCAGGGGACGGTGTAATGCGGCGTCAGGCAGTGGCATTGACTTATCCTGAAGGTGCTGCCGCACCGTTTATCTCCGCATGTGCTGCGGGGCAGACGGCAGAGCGGGTTCTGGCGATTGCGGCAGAACACGGCGTGCCGGTTGTTGAGCATGCGGGACTGGTGCAGGTGCTGTCCCAACAGACCGTTGGAGACATCGTTCCAGAAGAGACGTGGGTAATACTCGCAAAGATTTTTGCGTTTATAATGGAAAAAGAAAAAGATTGAGGCAAAAATGGCACAGACACGGATTGAGCGGGCAGACATTCATGAAGGCGTACGGTATTCGGCGCCGCTCTTTTTTGATGACGGCCAGTGCATGTTCCTTGCAGAAGGAAAACCGGTAAAAGCGCATCATATACAGGCGCTTGACCGATGGAAAATTCCCTTCGTGGTGACGTATGGCCATGAGCTTTCCGGTCCTGCTGATGGAACAGGTGCGCTTGACGACGTAGAAGAACTTGAAGAGCTGTAGGTGACCGGCGCTGAATCGCATCGAACAGAAACAGGACGCGACGGAGAAGAACGCGCCGCAGCGTATCTTGCTGCCAAAGGCTTTACGATTGTCGCCCGGAACTGGCGGACGCGGACGGGTGAGATTGATATCGTGGCGCGGCACGGTGCGCTGTTGGTATTTGTAGAGGTCAAGACGCTCCCCGCAGGAAATGTGGAGCTATTGGCGCACGAACTTGACGAGCGGAAACGACGCCGGGTTGTCGAAACGTCTAAACGTTTTCTCGTAAATCATCGAGAATATAGTAACGATTATATTCGCTACGATGTGATTGTTGTTGATATGCCGGGGTATCCTGATATCTATCACATAGAAAACGCCTTTTGGGAGACTGTATGACCTCTGTCGCTAAAACAACTGCGCTCGTCCTAGAAAAACATGACGGTGAAGAACTGTCACCGCGCGTGCGGGAGCTGCGGGTAAAGATACAGGATAAAGACTACATCGACATGGCGATTGGAAGAATTGCGCAGGTGATCAGCCGCCGGCTGGTGGAAGAGCCGGAAACGCTCGTTGTGCATGGAGGAAACTTCCCGGTGCCGGTGCAGCGCTGGCAGGAACGATGAAGCGCGTACCGCTGTATCGCTTGAACTCATTGCCCCAGACGGTGTAGAATACAGGTGTACTGTGTCGAGCGCGCCGTCTTTTGTTGTGGATGACGTTTTACCGAGCGAGCAGTTTGAGAGGAGTGGATATGGGGAGAGACGGCAGGCACGCCCGACACCGTGATCGGCAAGATAAAAATCACCGCCACACTACAGCACAGAGCGCAGTTGTCTTTCAGCGGACGGTGTTTGAAAATCCAGAAGACAGACAGCGCCACACAGCGGCACTTGAAGCGTTTAAGTCGCGCGTTGTGTCGTGCGCTCGATGCGGGAAAGAGATCGCCGAACTGGCGAGCGCGCTTGCTGACCGGCAGACGGGTGAACCGGTGCATTTTGACTGCGTGCTTGAAATGCTCAAGGAACAGGAACGGCTAAAAGAGAATGAACGGCTTACCTACATCGGACAGGGAAAGTTTGCCGTGCTCCATTTTGAAAATCCACGCGACACGCGCCATTTTACCATTGTAAAGACACTCGAATGGGAACCCCGCGATGCGCACTATGATTGGCGCACCGAGATGAGCGGTTTGTACAGTCAGGTTTTATAGGCGCGTCTGTTGGCGTTGTGCGGATAACCTGGAGCGGAGACGCCGTGCGTGCGCATCGTGTGACAGTTCCGGTCCCTACGGGAGTCGAACCCGTCTTTGAAGATTGAGAATCTTCCGTCCTAACCGATAGACGAAGGGACCACGCGTGGTCAAAAGATGCAGCGGGCGGATGTGGCAGCGACGACGGACAGCGAAAGTGCCACCGTTGCGCTGTTACCTGCCGCTTTCAGGATATGCGCCCACACGGCGCAGGATGCCGGAACGGCGTTTTGTAAGCAGACAGTCCTCCGCGCTCTGCCGTCCGTGGTGCTTGCGGCGCAGTAAAAAAAAGCTGACCGGTAAGCCAGCTCTTTCCCCAAGGAGGATTCGAACCCCCACAATCAGAACCAGAATCTGAGGTGCTACCATTACACAATCGGGGACTGTATTTTCTACTATACGGATATGGGCGTGCTTTGTCAATATACGGTCGTTTGTTTTCGTAGACACACGGCGTGATTTTCCGGTCGCTTGTTCTGTACGGTGCCCTTTATACAGATGCCTTCTTGTGGTATAGTAGGGGGTGGAGGCTTGTGATGAAACCGATTGGTATGGCAGGTGCCGTTGTGGTGGGGATGTGCGCGCTTTTTTCCTGTACATCGACGAGTGTAAAACGGGTGGATGCAGCGGTGCGTACCGATCTAGACGGCTATTGGAACGATACGGATGTCCGTATTGCGTGCGACGCTCTCGTTGCCGACTGTATCACCGCGCCGTCGATCAGTGCCTATCGGCAGCAGATGGGGCGGAAGCCCGTCGTCATTATCGGAAAGATTCGGAATGAAAGCGATGAGCACATCGACACGGCGATCGTGGCGACCCGGCTTCAGAATGCCATTATTGCAAGCGGCGTGCTGGATTTCGTTTCGAGCAGCGACGAGCGTTTATTGCTCCGCGCCGAGCGCCTTGATCAGGCGGATAACGCGAGTGAGGCGACGGCCAAAGCGATCGGCAATGAAACCGGCGCTGACTGCATGATGCTCGGCTCGGTGCGGACGATTGTGCAGACGGACGGCAACAAATCGGTGCGCGCCTATTACGTGAGCGTACAGCTGCACGATTTGGAAACGAATCGGATTTTGTGGAGCGGCAGTGATGATTCGATAAAGAAAGTCATCACACGGCGGAAGGTGACATTTTAAAGACAGCGCCACACTGCCATGCGTTTGCGAGCGTTTTTACCTGTTTCAGTTTTGACGGCACTCGTATCCATTTCCTGTGCGACGACTGCCGCCTTCACGGATGAAGCACGCGTTACCGAAGCGGTGCGTTCCGGAAACGCTGCAGCCGGCGTCGAGGTATTCAGGCGACAGATGCCAGAGCGCGATCCTATTTTGTGGAATTTCGATTTGGCGTTGCTTGAGCGGTGGGCGGGAAACTACGCCGCCGCGATTCCGCTGATGAACTCTACTGACCGGCTTATGGAAGCAGCGGTAACGAAAAGCGTTACACAGGAAATCGGGGCGGCGCTGCTCAATGAATCTATCGCTGACTATACCGGCACCGTGTACGAATATCTCTACATAAATGCGTTTAACGCGCTCAACTACTATAGCGCTGGTAATTTTGACGAGGCGCTCGTTGAAGTCAGGCGGATGGGCAATAAGCAGAAAGCGTACATGGCGCGCTCTGGGATCCAGCAGGCGACGGTACAGTCAGATGCGGATGCGTTTGCCGACGTTCAGAAAAGCGCTCGGTCGCTTGGCGTTGACACGGCACAGATTGCCTCCCGAACGCCGCGCGCTCCGGAAGACGCGGACATCTTTCGCGATTCGAGCTTTGCGCGCTACGTGAGCGCGGTGTTCCGGGTGATGGACGGAGATACCGACAACGCGCGCGTCGATGCCGACGTTATCGCTGCGCTCAATCCTGCCTTTCCGATACGGGAAGAATTTGCCGTTCCGCCGGGGAATGGCAGGATCGACGTGCTTGCGTTCAGCGGATTGATCGGCAGACGTACCGAGCAGACGCTGTATTTCCCGGAGGATTTTACCGGCGGCCTTATTCCGCTGCTCTCTCTGTCTGTCGACGGCGTTGACATTCCCGCTTTCCGCATCAAATTTGCCTGGCCGGTGTTTTTGCGTTCGTCGGACAGCAGCACCGTAGCGCGTATTCGAGTGCGGCTTTCAAACGGTAGGGTGATGGAGCTGCCGGTGCTTGAAGACTTTAACCGTGCCGTAGAAATGGATGTACAGGCAGCGGCACAGAGCGCTTTCCGGAGAAGTGTTGTGCGCAGTATCAGCAAAAAAGCGGTCGCGGTAGCAGCCGGTGCTGCGACTCTCTATGCGGCAAAACAGCGACTTACGGAAAGTGGCGGCGGTGTAGTCTCTTCGCTATTGTATTATTCTGCGTATCTCGGTGTCGTCGCTGCTATTGCTGCAGTTGACCAGGGGGAAACAGCGGATGTTCGTCAGTGTCGCTATTTGCCGCGGATGGTGCATGCGGGCGGTTGTACGGTGGAACCGGGGACATACGATGTCGCCGTGCAGTATATAGGCAGAGCGGGAAACATTGTTTTTGAAAAACGGTATACTGATATCACCGTGCGGGAGGGGCAAACGGTGCTGGTGGAGTCGTCATGGTTAGAATAAAACAATATGTTATCGGTATGCTGCTGCTATCGGTGGGGAGTAGCATCAGTGCGTGGGGAAAAAAAGATGCCACTCGTTCGCCGGCACCGCAGTGGGTGACGAATCCAACGTCCGTGTATCCAGCGGATGCGTACGTCGTCGCTATCGGTTCAGGAGCAGAGCGATCGTCGGCAGAGCTTTCGGCGCTCGCGGGTATCGCCGCAGTATTCGGACAGACGCTCACGGTAACGGCACAGGCAACCGACAGTATTGCGCGAACATCGGATACTGACACAGCGGTATATACGCGCGATCAGCGGGTAACACATCTGGTGGATAGGACAGTGGCGCAGGATGATGTGCTCGGCGTTTCAGTGCCGGAGTTTTGGTTTGACGGTGCAGGCACCTGGTATGCGCTTGCGCTCATCAACCGTGCGGAAACAGCGGCGCTCTATGAAGCGCGTATTATAGACAACAACCGTGAGATTACGGCGCTGACAGAGCGCGACGAAGACAATCCCTATACGTTTCGTGCTTACGCTCGGTATGGGTATGCGGTTTCCCTCGGCGCGTACAATGATACGGCGCTCGCACGGCTTTCCGTGATTGACAAAGAGCGTAGTGCGCGGCTGCGGGAAACATCCCGGTCGGCAGTGTCGCTCCGGCATGAACAGGTGGAGCTCGCGCACCGCATACCGGTTGCGCTTCGCATTTCGAACGATCCGGATGGAACGGTTGCGGCCGTCTGTGCGGAAATTTTTTCACATGCAGGTTTTCTGACCGTCAGTGAACGAGCCGGCCACTACCTGTTTGCAGCTGACGTTGTGCTTGACACTGCGCCGAATTCGACTGGCACAATCGTTTACTGCCGATACGTAGTGACCGGCTATCTGACGGAGATACACTCGCGTGAACAGTTGCTGCCGGTTACCGTGCGCGGCCGGCAAGGTGCAGCTACTCAGGCGGAAGCAGAACGCCGCGCGCTCGCAGAATTAAAACGGGCGCTTCCAGATGAATTCGGCGTGCAGTTTACTGAATATCTCGATCGCGTTGTTGCTGCGGAGTAATACATTGTGTGGAAAAGTCAGGTGACCGGTTACACTGCGTGGACAGCTATGCGCGCGACCGATATCGTACGCTCTGATCGGGAGCACTGTTTGCGAACGTGGCACATATATACATTATCCGCTTAAAATTATTGTAAAAAAATATATTTCTGTTTATAATAATAGACGCTATGGACAAAGCAGAGAAATGGGGAACCATTGACAAGCTTGCTGCCGGCCTCGATGCAGAGGAGCGGCGACGGATCCTTGCGCAGATAAAGAGCGTTTCCACCGCGGTAGCCATTCCGGAATTTCAGGTGGAGCGGGAAGAACGGGCGGGTACCGGTACGCTCAAAAAGCTGCTTGAAAAAGAATCGTTTCTGTACCGTTTTGTTCTCTGGATTCGCTCGATTTTTCTCCATACCAACGGAGAGCAGCTCTATAATAGAGATGTATTGAAACGGTTAGCGCGGACAATCAATGTTCGGATACCTGGCCTTTTGGACTTTCAGCAGAGGCTGCTCCGGTCGTCGTTTTATGAGCACCTGCGCGAAATGAAATCGTGTGCGGATTTTTTTCGTCCCTATCTAGCGCTCGTCAACGATTATCCCGGAGAGTTCTACGTTTTTTTGGTTAATTTTTTTTCTCCCGATATAATGAGTCAGATTCAGACAGAAGTTGACCCGTATACTATTTCGATGACGCGGGATATCACCGCTGAAATGCGTTTGACAAAAATACGAAACCTTGAGACTATCATAAAAAATATTCCCCGGGAAACACGAACGATGCTCTACAACATGATCCGGCGTATCGAATGGCTCAATCAGTTTACGACGTTGCCGTACATTCATTTTATTTCGCGCTTTGCTGCGGTTACCGCTGATTCATACACCTGTCCGTTTGATGCCGCCCGCACCGATTATCCGGCGTTTGCCCGCGTCTTTTCAAGCGGCGTATCGCTTCCGCTTGAAGCATTGGAGATGCTCTTTCTGTTTTACAAAAAAAAGAACACGACAGATTTGTCGGATGCTGCTGCCATGGAAAAAGGGAGTCGCACCTTTGTGACTGATGCTGCGGTGCGCCTTTCGCTTATGCAGGCGTTTTTTACTGCCCTGCCAGTCAACGATGTGGGGCGGGTGGTGTTCAATAACTATGACTGGCTGCCGGAACGATTTGGCGGCGGAGAGGATTGGTTTGAAAAATTTCATGAAGAGTGGAAACGTATCTTTGATCGGCGCTGGGAAGCATGGTTGCGGGATCGGAAAAAAGTTCAGCTTGCAACGCTTTTGCAAGAGCACTTTGGGCTATCCGAGTTTCCGCCGCTACCAGATCGTCCGTGGTCACGGCTGTGGGACGGTGTTCAGTTTAACTGCGAACTCATGGGCGGCTTTTTGGTCTTTTTCAATGATACGGTCGTGCCAGATGCGCTCGCGGTGTTGAAGATACTGCTGCTTGACGGCATATTTATAAATACCGAAAATCGCAATGAACTTTCTGATATTCTAAATAATCTGGATGCAGTCAACGAGCGCATCGAGCAATTTGCCAGATCGTTGGCGGCGCAAGGAACGTACGGACAGATGTTCGATAAACTTGCCGCTGAAAACGTCCGCACGCTCCAGGCACAGGCGCAAGTTGATTCCATGCTTCTTGCCGCTGAGACACAGGTGCACGAAATCAACGCTGCGGTCTGTGACATCTGCCGCACGCTCGACCGAATTATGCACGGTATCTTTGGCACAAAGCGTATAGAAGGCTATGATGGCGTCCAGAATTTGCGTAGTATCCGCGGACATCAGAATGCTGAATTCTATAAAAAGCTGATGCGGGTTCGGACGCAGTTTGCCAATGCATATACGCTGTTGGCGGAGATAGAGCCGCTCGATTTACCGCGGTACAGCACGCGGAGCAAATAGGTGGTATCACTGTCGCTTGCCGGTGAAGCGGCACAACAGCGTGCGATGACGGGCGGCCGGTATGTTGTCATGCCGTTTTTTCGCGGCGGAGCACCGATTGCGGAAGGACCGCGTTGGGGCATGACGCTTCGTGCCGCAGGTTCAATGCGTTTCCGGTGGGATGAGACAAACGATCAGCGGACGCAGCTCCTTGCGGAGATTTGTGCACGGACGGCAGCCGATGTACCGCTTGTTCCGGTGCCGCTTGAACTCATCCATTCAAAAAAGGTGTATGCGGTTGCGTCGGTGGTGGACACATACCGAAAAACGGGAGACGGCATTATCACCACAAATGCTGCGCTGCTGCCGGTAGTGACGGTTGCAGACTGCGTGCCGATTTTTTTGTACGACGCCGTGCAGGGGGTGTTCGGTGTGGTGCATTCCGGATGGCGGGGAACCGGTATCGTGGCGGAAGCGATTGTGCGCGCAGAAAAAATATACGGTTCGCGTCCCAGAGATTTTTCCATTGCGTTCGGGCCACACATCAGAGAGTGCTGCTATGCGGTTCCCGCTGACCGTGCGGCATATTTCCGTGAATCATTTTCTGCTGAGTGCGTCACAGCGCGGGACGGGCAGTTTTTTGTATCGCTTGAGCGCGCAAATCGTGCAGTATTGCGCCGCTGTGGTGTTCCCGACGCCAATATCGTTTGTGCGACAGACTGTACCTGCTGCGAAACGGTTTTTGGCTCGTTCCGGCGAGAAGCGGCTGCTTGTGGTGCACGGCACGCAGAAACGGCGGACGAACTTCCAGCGTTTACCGTACAGGCAGCTTTTTGCGGCGCCGTGTGAACACTGTTTCCGTGTCCGTGTGCACAGGTGGTTGCCGCGCCGTATTTTTTTTATTATACTGGTGCAACTATGGCTGACAGTACATTACTTTTCCGCGATGCCGTCGCGTCTGCATTAACGGCAATGATAAAAGAGGTTGTTCCAAACGCTCCTGATATTACGCCGGAATCGGTGACTATTCAAACGCCGCCTGACCCAGCGATGGGCGACATCGGCGTACCGTTGTTTCCCTATGCCAAACACCTGCGCCGATCGCCACAGGAGATTGCAGCGGTAGTGGCGGCGCGTATCAGTGCATCTGCTGTGCCGGGGACGGTTGCCGCAGTCGGTCCGTACGTAAATCTGAAGTTCGACAGGGCAGACGTGGCGTTTACGGTACTGTCACGGATTACGCGTGAACAGGACGGCTACGGTTCCTACAATGCAGACGGTACGCAGCCATTTGCTGGCCGTCGTATCATGGTTGAGTTTTCAAGCCCCAACACAAACAAGCCACTCCATTTGGGGCATCTGCGCAACGACGCGCTCGGAGAAAGCGTCAGTCGTTTGTTTAAAAAGCTCGGAGCGGCCGTCTATAAAACAAACATCATCAACGACCGGGGCGTCCACATCTGTAAAAGCATGCTAGCATATCAGGCGTACCACGAAGCACAGGGAGACACGCCTACGTCGGCCGGTATGAAAGGCGACCACTTTGTGGGACAATGTTACGTTGAGTTCGACCAGTACATGAAGACGCACCCCGACGCACAGGACGAAGTGAACGCGATGCTCGTTAAGTGGGAGCAGGGAGATGCTACGGTTCGTGCGCTCTGGCAGCGCATGAACGACTGGACGCTTTCCGGCATCAAAGAAACCTATGAGCGCACCGGAGTGTCATTCGATAAGCTCAACTTTGAAAGCGATACCTACAAGCTCGGAAAAGAAGAAGTGATTGCGGGGCTTGAAAAAGGCATTTTCTTTAAAGCTGACGACGGTTCCGTGCGCATCGATATCAGTGAGGCGGTCGGCGGTGCGAACGACAACCGTACGCACGACAAGGTGGTGCTCCGCGCCGACGGTACATCGGTGTACATCACGCAGGATTTTGGCACGGCGATCAGTCGGCATAAAGATTGGGCTTTCGATCAGCTCATCTATGTGGTTGCGAGCGAGCAGGTGTATCATTTTAAAGCGTTATTTTACATACTCAAAAAACTCGGCTATGACTGGGCAAAGAATCTCTATCATCTGAGTTACGGACTTGTCAACCTGCCGCATGGACGAATGAAAAGCCGCGAAGGCACCGTAGTTGATGCTGATGATTTGCTCGACGGTCTCCACGCTGAAGCGCTCGCTGCTATAAAGGCGCGCGGCCGTGACGGAGCAGTGGGGAATCCCGACGAAGTTGCAGAACGAGTTGCGCTTGCGGCCGTGCATTACTATCTGCTGCAGGTGACGCCGACAAAGGACATGCTCTTCAACCCGGAGGAGTCGCTGTCGTTTACGGGGAATACTGGGCCATATCTACAGTACATGGGCGCGCGCATCGCCTCTATCGTGCGGAAAGCACAGGAAGCGGGAATCACTCCCGACCATAGTCAGGAAGCCTGTTCGCTTATGACGACGGCGGAAGAGTGGGAGCTTATCAAATTGCTCGGAAACTATCCTACCGTTATGGTAAAAGCTGCCAGCGCATGTGATCCGAGCGTGATAACAGCATACTTGTACGAAGTGAGCAAAGCGTTCAGCAAATTCTATCAGGAGTGCCCCATCTTGGCGGCAGGTGCGCCGAATCTGGTGCGTGCGCGGCTTTTACTTGCAGAGAGTACCCTGACGGTTTTGCAGAGCGCAATGGATCTCGTGCTCGTGCCGTATCTCGATCGCATGTAAGTAGCTATTGTGACACGCGCTTTGCTTTTGCTTTTATCAGAAGATGCGCGTGCAAAAAAAATTGGCATGGCGGAAATAAGCGTGTGCATCATATTGGCTTTTTTTCGATCGAAGCGGAAACGATTTCTTTTTTCCAGCGGTCGATAAAGACCTCATATGCCGCGATCTGCGCACTGATGGCGGTGTCCAAAAGCGCGCTCCGTCCGTCCCAGTTGTTTCCCTGAACGACATAGAGCGTTTTCAGCGTTCCTTCAAGGTCTGCCACAGTCAACGCGGCATCAGCAGCGCGACGCCGTTCCAGCAGCGTGAATTCTTCGTCAAACGCTTCCTGATATTTTTGCTCAAGTAATGTTTCCGAGTCAGACATGGTAACGACTATAGCTGAATTATTTGATTTTTACAAGGTTCCGTGATACTATGACGGCATGGCAAAATCACCTGACGCCGGACAGCTGTCGACGGCCGCAGTTAAAGAATTGGTCGATGCAAGTTTCCGTGAATGCTGTGCACTTTTGGCAGAGACAAACGATGAACAGTTAATTTTTGATTTTTTTACGTGCATCTGCACGCCTGCAGAACGCAACGATATCGGTAAGCGCTGGCTGTTGGTCAAGGAACTTGACCGCGGTACGCCGCAGCGCGACATCGCTTCGCGGTTCGGTATGTCGCTCTGCAAAATTACCCGTGGCTCGCGGGAGCTCAACAAACCAAATAGCGCATTTCAAAAGATGCTGGAGCGGCTCGTGACGCTTCAACGTGACCGTTGAACAAAAACGAACGTCTAAAAACGCCGCTGAAATGGCGCGGGGGTTTTTACCTTCGAGTTTTCCCACGAAAACTCACTCATTCACGTGTGCGCGTATGCTCTGCACAACCGCGCACCACTGCAACATCGCTTGAAACTGATGTTTCACTCGCTGTTGCATTTTAAGGAACGCTTTCTTGCGGGCGTATCGGAAAGTTACAAAAACCGTTTCAATACTGTACGTGTCCCGTCAATGGGCGTTATGCCGTCGCGCTCGCTGCGGCACAGTCAGCACAGATGCCCCACAGGTTCGTCTGGACCTTGGTCATGGAAAAACCGGGAGGCAAAAGCTTGTCATAGTGTGCATAGGAATCGTACAGTTTTTCTCCGATGAAGTTGTCGAATATGGTGCCACACCGTATGCATTTAAAATGAATGTGTCCGCTCATATCAGAATCGTACCGTGTTTTGCCGTCTTCAATTTGAATTGACTGTACCAGATGTTTTTCCTCGAACAGTCGCAACGTGTTGTAGATTGTCGTACGGGACAGCGTGGGGTATTCAGGGGACAGCGCTGAAAACAGCGTCTCCACCGTCGGATGATTCTGATGCTCACGCAGGTACGCGTACACTGCCACGCGCTGCACAGATGGGCGGATGCCCGCTGATGTAAGAATAGTGTGATAGTTTTCCGCCATATGGTCTCCCACAAAAACCCGAAAAGAAATGACATTTTTATTCGGGTATTCTACACACACATTCGCACGTGCGGATGTGCAGATGATATACACGTTTTATATACAGCGTACGGCTGCAAAACGTGAGTACATAACGCTGCGCTCTTTCGAACAGTTTTTATCGTACGCCCGCATAAAACCCTGCGCACGTACGCTGGACGGTGCGGTAGCACAAGCACACAATCATCCGCCAGAGCGGTAGCATTGCCGTGGCGCGCTCTGTGCAGAATGCTCCCCTGATACGGAAATCGCTTTGATATACCGCCGCATGCACACGACGCTGTCTATTGGCGCCCTGCATATGCTCCAGTACGCATCCGGTGAATTATCCGTTAGAAAAAGCGCTCAGGCGTCATCATAGTGTACGGGCATTTTTTTTTCAAGTGTTTCAAGCGCTCAATGATGTGTGCCATTTTTTTTGTCTACGGGTGGGTGTGAACTGTTTTGCTTTTATTTCGATAGGGACGCTGTTTTATCCGGCATCAAAATCGTACTGTGCAGTTGTATCGGTTTGCATAAATAAGTGGAAAACGCTATAGTGGCGATGTGTCAACACATTCTGTCGTTTCAAATTCAATCACCGATGGTCCACTATGGAAAGGGCTGCTGCGATTTTTCTTTCCGCTGGTGTTCGGCGCATTTTTTCAACAGCTGTATAATACGGTCGATGCAATCGTCGTCGGTCAGTTTGTGGGGAAAGAGGCTCTTGCTGCAGCTGGTGGTGGAAGCGCGGTATATGCGAACCTGCTTATCGGCTTTTTTATGGGAGTTTCTTCCGGCGCAACGATTATCGTTGCCCAGTATTTTGGAGCGGCGCGCAACGTGCGGCTTTCCCGGACTATTCATACTGCTGTCGCGCTCGCAGCGTGTGCCGGTATTGTGTTTTCCGTGCTGGGCGCATGGCTTGCACCGTTCAGCATGCGGATAATCGGTACGCCGGAGAGCGTTTTTGCCGGTTCAGTTTTATATTTGAGAATATTTTTTATCGGTATGCTGCCGATGTTCGTGTACAATATGTGTGCCGGAATTATGCAAGCACTCGGTGACAGCAAGACGCCGTTTTACATTTTAGTCGTTGGATGCGGAGCGAACATCGTGCTCGACTTGCTCTTTGTTGCTGTTGTCAAAGGAGGCGTGGCGGGCGCGGCGTGGGCAACGGTTCTCTCTCAAACCTTTTGTATGGTGCTGTCTCTTTTGAAACTGCACCGACTGCCGGCCGCCTATCGTCTGTCCGTGCAGAAACTGCGGTTTACGCCGAGTGAATTAAGCAGAACTGTCCGTCTTGGACTTCCTGCGGGAATCCAATCGTCATTGTATGCGGTATCAAATCTCATTATTCAAGGCTACATCAATTCGTTTGATACCGATGTAGTGGCCGCGTGGGCAGTGTACATGCGGGTTGACGGACTGTTCTGGATGGCCGTCAGTTCATTCGGAGTTGCAATGACGACTTGCGTTGGGCAAAATTATGGCGCCGGTAAAATAGAGCGAGTCTTCCGCGCAACGCGTGAAGGCTTATGGATGATGAGCGCCGTTGCCGTGATCAGTACGCTCGTGCTCTGGTTTTTTGGCCAGTACATATTTTTGCTGTTCACGAGTGATGCGGCCGTCATCAGTGCCGGTATGCACCTGCTTAAGTTTCTGGTGCCGTTCCTTATCACCTATATTCCGATAGAAGTGCTGTCCGGCACGATCCGCGGTTCGGGTGAAACGTTTAAACCGATGATTATTACACTGCTCGGCATCTGCGCTCTCCGCATCATATGGCTGGTTGCCGCCGTGCCGTTTTGGCATACCATACGCATGGTAGCGGCCTCGTATCCGGTAACGTGGATTGTCACCTCTGTTGCGTTTTTTATCTACTATGCTCGCCGCACCTGGCTGCATGAGCCGGGCGGGCGAGCGCATCTGGACGGTCGATTATCGTCTCCGGCCGAACAGCCTGAGCAGTGACAGAAAAATATTGATAAAGTCAAGGTACAGTTTTAGCGCTCCGATAATCGATGCTTTTTGCACTAACGCCGAGTCGTCAGCATATGCTGCAGCATGGAACATGCGCTGGGTGTCGTACGCGGTAATTCCGGTGAATACCACTACCGTTACGAGCGAGATGACCCACGCAAAACCCGATGAATGCAAAAACAGATTGATGACCGATGCGATGATAATGCCGATGAGCGCCATCATCAGGTAGCGGCCGGTTGACGCGAGGTTTTGATCCGTCGTTACCCCGTATATACTCATCGCACCGAACATGAGTGCGCTGACCAAAAATATCAGCGCAATTGAACCGAGCCGATAGTATAAAAATATTGACGAAAGCGTCATACCGTTGATAACCGAATAGGCAATAAACGCAGCTATCGCTCCGCCAACGGAAATTTTTCTAATCGCTGCGGACAGGGTAAAAACCAATGCCAGCTCTGCGATGATGAGCACCGTCATGCCGATGCCGTTATACAGCAGCTGGGCAACCGTCTGGTTGATGCTGACGGCACGCGCTGTTCCGAATGCGCTTGCAAAGCTGAGCGTGAGCGCAAGTGCCATCCAGCCGTAGACCCGCGTCATAAATTTTTTCTGCGCGCTTACCTGTGTGCGAACCTGTGTCGTGTCAAAAGCCATATATCCTCCTTCTGTGCCGAAATACTCTGCGTGTCCATTTTGAAACGCATCATACTCCGTGCTTGTTTATCTCTATTTCCTCATTATTTAAACAGCGCTCCTTCCTTTTACGATACACCAAAAAGAAAAATATATCCAGTTCTTGTGCGCCGCGATTTTTAAGACAGGCCGTCTGATACGTCAAAGTGTCATCCTGCGCTGGAAATTTTTCCCGTGTCGGACACGAACACTTTTCGTCAATCTCATCGTCCCATGCTGACCGCTGGAGCACAAACAAACACCGGTTAGTGGCTGTTGGTACGATTGCAGCTGGTGTGTTGACGGGCGTTGACAGCAGCCGTTTTCGGTCTTACAATTAATTGTCATACTATAGTGTATATTGATATTTTGAGGAGGATGAATATGAAGAAAAATCACTTTGCTGTATACTGTATCGGCATGTTGTGTGCTGGCGCCGCACTTTTTACCGGCTGCGCGAAAAAAGCGCCCGATGAAACGCGGGTTATCACTCTTTTGCAGACGAGTGATATTCACGGTATGTTATATCCGTTCGACTATGCCGTTGACCGAGAAAACCGCACGAGCATGGCACAGGTGGCGGCAATCGTTGCACGGGAGCGCGCGGTGCATCCTGACCTGCTGCTGCTCGACAACGGCGATATATCTCAGGCGAATTACATTCAGGAGTTCCGACACGACGCGGTGCATCCGGCGATAGCAGCGCTCAATCTCCTTGCGTACGATACGTGGACGCTCGGAAACCACGAGTTCAATTTTGAATTCGATGTTCTCAAAAAACAGATTAACGATTTCAACGGTACAGTGATAACCGGTAATATCTACAAGGACGACGGTTCTCGTTGGCTCGATGCCTATCACATCTTTGACGTAGGCGGCATTAAGGTTGCCGTTTTCGGCATTACGGCGCCGCACGTTCCGCAGTGGGAAAAAGCCGACGCATCGCACTACGACTACATGACGTTTACGACGCCGCTGTACGAGACGGAACGCATTCTCAAGGAGCTTCAGGGCAAGGCCGACGTTATTGTTGGGAATGCGCACTACGGACTTGACGGCGAGTACGGCACTGACGGTATGCGTACGGTTGCCGAGCGGTTCGGCAGCCGCATGGATGGGCTCTTTGTGGGACACGCACACCAGAGTATTGATGACGTTATCGGCGGTATTCCTGTGCTTGAACCGGCAAATAACGCGCGCTTTGTTGCAAAGCTCTCTATAGTAATGGAACGGTACGGCAATAGATGGACGGTGAACAGAGCGCAGACAAAAGGCGAGCTTTTGGATTGTGCCGAAGTAGCACCGGACGCAGATTTTTTGGCGGCGTTCCAGACTGTTCACGAGCAAAGCCGTGCTATGGCATCGCGCCAAATCGGCTGGGTTGGGGAGACGTTCCTTGAGCCGCGCGACGTGCTCCCCGGCATTCCGCGCGCCATCGTTGAAGACAATCCGATTATCGACCTCATCAATACGGTGCAGATGCACTACGTTGATGTTGACGGTGACGGCGTCGGTGGAGATGCCGATGTTTCGCTTGCGGCGCTCTTCAACGCTGCGTCGAACCTTGAGCGTGGTCCTTTTTTGCATCGCGATAGCGTGAAAATCTATCAATACGACAATACACTTTTCGGCGTTCGTATAACGGGGGCACAGCTCAAGGCGATTATGGAAGCGCATGCGGGAAACTTTTTCAATCAATATGTGCCGGGCGATGTAACGATAAGTTTCAATCCCGACATCCGCATGTATAATTACGACGAATTTGCCGGCGTTGATTACGAGATAGATATTTCAAAACCTGTCGGTGAACGAATCGTCAATGTACGCTATAAAGGTGCGCCGCTTGACGACAGTCAACAGCTGGTGCTCGCCGTGAACAACTATCGCTACGGTGGTTTAGTGACGGCAGGGCTTATCAGGGAAGAGCAAGTGGTGTACGAAGGCGGCGCCATCCGCGACATGATTACGGAATACGTGCAGCAGCTTGACGGCGCGCTCATGCCGCAGTGCGACAACAACTGGCGCATTATCGGCGCGCCGCTCAACGACCCGCAGAAGGAATTGCTGTACGCGATGGTGCGAAGCGGCGAGCTTGCCGTTCCGACGTCCGCTGACGGGCGTACGCCGAACGTTGCCTCGCTCAATGGCCCCGCGCTCCGTGCAGCCGGCATACTGCCTGCGTTCAACGTGGAGTAGAAAGAATACCGCGTTTATCTGTCGGATATGCGCTTGACGACAGGTGGCGCGGTTTGTTTGTACCGGTGCAGAGCATATGTGTGCGGGAAACGGCGGCGTGCCGGAACGGGTGTGCTCTGTTTAGTCTGATTGTGCACCGCTATAAATAGCCGGCATCGATTACAGCGTCGCATGCCGGTGCACATGTGTGTCTGCGCCGTTTTTTGTACTACGTGACGCCTGAATACCGGCGGCACTGTCTCTGTCGGTGGCTTTCTCTGGTGCAGTGTGTTTTCGCTGCGGCGCCTACACTGTAGCGTGTGCTGTTGTTGAGCCGCACTGCGGTACATTGCATTTTTGGAAGAGAGATGCTATAACGTGCCCTATGGCAACTATTCTTGATTATATTGCGTGGCGTGGTGATGTGCGCCTTGCGGTCTCTCCGTTCAATGATGTTGACGCGCTTATTCTTTCGCAGATTTCATACTTAAACTTTGATGGGCTCCTTGCCGCGGATTTTTCCAAGAAGGTAAAACTTTCTGAACTTGCCGAACAGTTCCGTTCTGCTGCGGATTTTCAGGCGCGCTCCGATATGGGTGCCCTGATTAATTCGCTTTCGGTTGAGCTGCTGTTTGCTGCGGGTGCGTCGCGGCGGTTTGGTGCCATGAAAGTGTGCGGCTATGTGAACCGTATCAGCACCGCTGAGGTAAAACAATTTGCAGCTCTTACATTTGATACCGGTGATCGGCATAAGTTCATTGCATTTCGCGGGACGGATGATACCATTGTCGGTTGGAATGAAGACTTCAATCTGGGGTTTATGAAAGAAGTCCCGTCGCAGCACGATGCGCTTGAATACGTAAACACCGCGTGCGCACTGCTATCTGGCGAAATTCGCATCGGGGGGCATTCAAAGGGAGGAAACCTTGCCGTGTATGCCGGTGCATACATAAAGAAAAGATATCGGCGGCGTTTGAAATGCATCTACAACAACGATGGCCCCGGTTTTTTAGAAGACACCATCAGACTGCCGGAATTTCAAAACCTTGCACCAAAGGTACATTCGTTTTATCCGCAGTTTTCTATCGTCGGTATGCTTTTTTCGCACATCGGGGGGTATGCCGTCGTTGAAAGCGAACAGTCGGGAATCATGCAGCATGATCCGTTTTCGTGGCATGTGGAGCGCTCATCATTTGTAACGCTTGACGGATTTGACAAAGGCAGCATCGTTTTTCAAAAGACATTCAACGCGTGGTTCGGCGCATTGAACGGGGCAGATCGGGAGTTATTCGTCTCCACGCTTTTTACCATTATACAGGCAACCGATGCGCGTACCAACAGCGAGCTTGAAAAAAATTGGTTGGCCAATTCACGGAAAATCGTCAAGGCGCTCATTGCACTTCCGTCTGAAACGCGCGGTGAAGTGCTCAAAATTATTCAGCTGCTTTTTCATGCTGCCAAAAAGAATGTACCGCAGCTCATGGGGTTGGGGTGAACTGCATGTCGGCACGAGCGGAATATTATTGTATAAAAAATGTGTTTTGACTTTACAATTTTCAAAAAAGCGTGCTATTATTACATATGACTAATATGGAGGCTGTCATGTGGGAAAATTATATTTAGAAAAGAATGTATACACTGCAACTATAGAGCGATTGCAAAAAGTGTTTTCAGAAGATGTTGCTGTGTATCTGTCGTGTTCAGGAGGGAAAGACAGCTCTGTCATGGTGCAGCTTGCCAATGAGATTGCACGGGAAAAAGGACGCACATTTGATGTACTGTTCATCGACTTGGAGGGAAACTATGCCTACACCATCGACCATATTTATGAATTAAAGGCATTGAGTCAGGTACGTCAATTTTACTGGGTGTGTCTACCAATTGTTTTGCGGAATGCAGTCAGTCAGTTGAAAACTCATTGGCTCTGTTGGGATAAACGGCAAAAAGATCTTTGGATTCGTCCTATGCCTGCCGAGTGCATAAATGAAGACAACTATTTAACGGAATACGGTTGGGATTGGTTTGTTAAAGGCATGCAGTTTGAAACGTTCATTATCGCCTTTGCCGAGTGGTATCAGAAAAAGCATCAGAAAGAAGTGATGTGTGGCGTCGGTATCCGCTCGAATGAAAGCTTTAATCGTTTTCGTACGATTATCTCTCTGCGGAAGACGACATGGCACGGCATTCCATGGACTACGCTGCTGCGGACGAAAGATGACCTTCCGGTTTATAATTTTTATCCAATTTATGATTGGCAGACACGGGACATCTGGATTGCCGTATCACAGTTTGATTTAAAATACAACAAGCTGTATGAACTTTTTTATAAGGCGGGCGTGTCTATCCACGATGCACGCATCTGCCAGCCATATGGGGACGACCAACGGAAAAGTCTCGATCAGTTTAAGGCTATTGAACCGTATACGTGGTCAAAGGTGCTCGTGCGGACTGGCGGTGCAAACTTTGGAAACATCTACGCAAAAAGTTTGGCGCTTGCACATATGCAGTTGAAGAAGCCGGCTGGACTGAGCTGGCAAGAGTATACCGTTTATCTGTTGGAGAGTATCGGTACCGTCAATGTGATACTCATGTTGCACTATGCGCAAAAAATAAAGCGCTTTATCCGATGGTACGAACGAAAAGGAATTTCTATTCCGGATTATGCTCCACAGTATCTTGAAGCGCAAAAGCAGATACCTTCGTGGCGGCGGTGTGCAAAGATGATTTTGAAGAATGACTACTATGGCCGAAGTCTTTCTTTTGCACAGACGAAACAAGACGATAGGGAATTGCAACAGATGTTGGAGCTAACAGGAAAATACGACTATGGAAGAATCGATTAAGATATTAGCGACGGAAGTAAAGTTGGTACCGGTTGCACACGTCTATGCAAATGATTACAACCCGAATATTGTCGCCGCACCGGAAATGCAATTACTTGAGCTGTCGATAAGAGAGAATGGGTTTTGCTATCCGGTTGTGGTCATTCAGGATGACGACGGAAAATATTGCATTGTGGATGGATTTCATCGCTACATCATCGCCAAAAAACTAGGATTAAAACAAATTCCTGTCGTAGAGCTTCAGCAGTCCATTGCACAACGGATTGCCGCAACCGTACAGTTCAACCGCGCACGCGGTACGCACCAAGTGCTTGATATGTCAAAGCTGGTGCTGCGGTTGCTTCAGGAAGGCAAGACGGACAAAGAAATCGGCACTATACTTGGCATGGACGACGACGAAGTGTTGCGGCTCAAGCAGCTGTCCGGTTTAAAAGAGGCATTTAAAAATCAGCAATTCTCAAAATCGTGGGAAGAGTTCGCCAAAAAGTATGACGTGTAGCAGGCGCGGGACTGGCGGTGCGGTGTAAAAATTGCTTTGCCCATTGTGTGGGGCAAACAGTTTTAGGGGCGCGGTACCGCTAAAAGCAGTGCGTCTGTTTTCCGGTTATGTGGTGCGTGTAGGCAGTTACACGGCGGCTCGGAACCGGGTGGCCAACGGTGCTAAAAGCGGTGGTGAATTCTTATCTCGCAGTGTCTTATCCGGTCGGCTGCCGGCTGGGAAGAGCGTTTTTTTGCTACAAAACAGTTAACACTCACGCATAATTATACGATGATAAAAAGAGCAGGGGAGAGACCGCACTGTTTTTGCTGCGGTACGCCGCTATCACAGGGCCGCATCGGGTGGGAATGGCACTGTGGCTGCGTTCCCGGTTGTTTTATTTTGGAGGAATTGTCTATGCAGGTTGCACCACCCGTTTTATCCGTTGTGGATATAAAAAGTGTAGCGCCTGAGTTTGCCACGGTTCAGCATTCGTCGCCCACATCGTCGGAATCATTTTCTGCCTTAGTACGTCAAGAACGACACAAGACGGCTGATCCGACTGAACGGAAGCACGACGACGTGCGAACGAGTTCTCTGTCTGAAGCGTCAAAGTCACCGGCGGCACGGCCTCAGCCGGAAGGACAGCCGCAAAAAGATGCTCGATTGGAAACGGATGCGTCAGTTGCGGCGCAAGGAATCGATGCAGGTGAATCGACGGCCGTTTCCACTATTCCGGAAGACACCGACAGAGAAAAAGACATTTTGGTGGCCGTGCCGCCAGCAGCGTCCATCACTGATTTTTCGCGCGGTTCTGCCGTAGGCGAAATGGTTTTTCTGGACGATGACGCGACTTCTTTCCATGAGGAAGCGGAAGCGACCGTTTCAGATGATGAGCTGTTTTCGGCAATGCTTTCGGTCCATATGGAAGCAGGAGCCGAGATTCTGCCGGCTGCGCATCCGGATGTCAGTAACGAGTGGGAAGTGGAGCGCGCATCGGCGGTTTCTGTGATGGACGGCTCTGTTTCCCCGGCGGCGTTTCACCTGTTTGACCCACCGTCCGCAGTTTCCGCTGAACAGATGGCGTTTTCCGATTTACAGCAGGAAAGTACGTTTGCTGGATCGGAGGAACAGGAGCCACATGAGTTGGCTGCACCTGAAGACCGTGTGCGAAACCTGCCGCTTGATGCTGCGGGAAAAATCACTGTGACGGATTTTCGGAGCCGTGTTGATGCGCACAGTGCGCCATCGATTCAGGCAGATGTAGCAGCCGGTGATGGCGGTCACCATGTTCAGATGACTATAGACATGGCGCAGGCTTTTGCCCAGCAGCATATCCTTTCGGCACATGCACCGGTAGCGGGTGCCCCCGGTGCTGACTTTCAGGCGATGTTTGCGAATCAGATTGTGCAGCACGCTCCTGAGTTTGTAAAGGCAGGGGCAGTCGTTCTCCGCGATAACAACACGGGTACCATTGATTTGAGTTTGAATCCGCGAGAGCTCGGAACAGTTAAGGTGCACCTGCAAATTTCCGATAACGTAATTACGGGGCGCATCCTCGTTGACTCTCGGAACGCCTTTGCTGCATTCCGGGAAAGCGCGGAGAACTTGCGGCAAGCATTTGTGGAAAGCGGCTTTGACATGCAGGAACTGACCGTCGCCTGGGCGGGGCAGCATGCAGCTGGCGGTTTTACCGGAGAGCATGCTGAGCACAGCCAGCAGTTTGCGGCGTCGTACGCGTATGGTGAGTACGCAGCCGAACCGGAGCTACTCGCTGCGGTCGGTACGGAATATAGCGGTTATGATGAATATGCGGTCAATGTGACCGCTTGAATTGAGAGACGGGGGAAAGATGGAAGGACTGAACACAACTATGAGTGCAGTCGAACAGCGTGCGGTAGAGAACGCTGTCATCGATTACAACAAGACGCTTGTGGTAAACGGACGTACAACAAACCATGAACTAGGCAAGGATGATTTTTTGAAACTGCTGATTACACAGCTGTCCAATCAGGATCCTACGAACCCGATGGAAAACACGCAGTTCATCGCGCAGATGGCACAGTTTTCCTCGCTCGAACAGATGACGAACATGAACACTGAATTTGCAAAACTTGTCGACAGTTTGAGTACATCGCAGGCGGTATCCATGATTGGGAAAACGGTTGAGATTTCAAACGGAGACATTCAGGTGACCGGCGTCGTAGATGGCGCGACGGTCGGCGGCCAGCCGCAGATACAGGTAAACGGCATGTTGTACGACATGGGAAAAATCAGCGCGATTTACGGAAACTAAAGGATTAAGGGATAGCGATATGATGAGATCATTATACTCCGGCGTGTCCGGTTTGCAGAATCACCAGACAAGGATGGATGTCATCGGCAATAACATCTCCAACGTCAATACATATGGTTTTAAGCGTGGACGCGTCAATTTTCAAGACATGATTTCCCAGCAGCTTTCAGGAGCAGCGCGCCCCACTGAAGAACTCGGCGGCGTCAATCCGAAAGAAGTTGGACTGGGGATGAGCGTCGCGTCGATTGACAATATTTTTACGCAGGGCAATTTACAATCTACCGGCGTGATAACTGACGTCGCGATACAGGGCAACGGTTTTTTTGTATTGCAGGGCGGGGAAAACACCTACTATACGCGAAACGGTGACTTCAGCATTGACCGCGACGGTACACTTGTCAATCCGGCAAACGGCATGCGGGTGCAAGGGTGGATGGCGCAGGAAGCGAACGGTCAGATGGTTGTTTCAACCGCAGCGACGCCGACAGATCTCGTTATTCCGGTCGGTTCAAAAGATATGGCGCGCGAAACGACAAACGTAAACTTTGCGTGTAACTTAGACAAGCGCATGCCGGAGATTACCGACGGGGCAACCCAGGCCGATATCATCAACGGTACCTGGGGCACTGAGCAGAAAATTTACGACAGTTTCGGTAATGCGCACCTGTTGAGCGTGAGCTTTACCAAGGTGGCAGGAACACCGAATAGCTGGCAGGCGGTTGTGCAGATCGACGCTGACAACGCCGACTTTACACAGACGCGTACCGGCATCGGTACAACTGACGGGGTGGGAAATACATTTATCGTGAATTTCGACAACTACGGCTACCTACAGTCTATTGTCGATACGGCGGGCAATGTGAGCAATCCTGAAGGAGAAGCATCGCTTCAGGTGTCGTACACGGTGCCTGATTCCAATCCCGACGCGGACGGAAACCCGTACCGTCAGACGTTGAACCTGAACCTCGGCGTCATCGGCAGTGCGCGCAACACGATAACGCAGTCTGCCTCAAAGAGTACAACGAAAGCATTCTATCAAGACGGCTATACGTTGGGCTATCTCGATACGTTCAAAATCGATTCGAGCGGTATCATCACGGGTGTCTATTCAAACGGGACGACGCGGACAATCGGGCAGCTTGCGCTTGCCACGTTTACGAATGACCGCGGCTTGGAAAAAGCGGGAGAGAACACCTATGTTGAGTCGAACAACAGCGGTATGGCAAACATCGGCGAAAGCGGCGTTGCCGGTAAAGGCAAGTTGCAGGCAGGCGCACTTGAAATGTCAAACGTCGATCTGTCGGAACAGATGACTGACATGATTGTAACGCAGCGCGGCTTCCAGTCGAACGCGGCAACGATTAGAACAGGAGATGAAATGCTTGAGACGGTGTTGAGTCTCAAGCGGTAAAGGCGGTAACGCGATGACTACGGGCGGACGTTTGTCCGCCCGTTTTTATTCTATCAGGGTGGCCGCAGTGCGCACAAAAAAGAGCCGAACGCTTTTACGCCGTCAATGCGCAGGATTGGTGTCTGGAAAATAATGCCGCTCTTTTTTTTAGCATGATGGCGTCCGTCCATTTTTGTGCCGTGATGGCGTGCGTTCTTTTTTTTGCCGGGTGGCCTTTGTTGTGGGGAAACGCGTGTTAGAAGCACGGCCGTGTACTCCCCGCCGCCGATACGTTTTCAGCGCGTATACCTATGCGCGTTCACAATTACCACGGCAATGCGCGGGGATCCAACACGCTCTATTCCCGCTACAGTGTTATGATCCCCCCCTGTGCAGGCAGGCTCCATTTCTTTGCGGGGGGCTACATCCTAAATCCGCCGTGTACTGATACCGTCCATAGATTCAGCCGCGGATTGTACTGGCAGCCCAGCGTGATCTGGCCGAACGGCGGTAAGAATCCAATGCCAGCAAAAATCTGCGGTTGAACACGGGAAGCTTCAAAGTTGTGCCCGAACGATGCGGTATCGGCATAATCTTTGGGCGTGGAACTTTCTATGTGCGCGTCCCACGAAAAACTGTTGGCTTCTTTTGTGAACAGCGCGCGCGCTCCGAGGTACGGGGCAATGAATGCGAATTGCTTTGAAATCTGCATCTGTACATACAGCGCGTGGGTTTTTATGGTGAAGGTAGTGTCCAAACTGTTGTCGCCATCCGCTATGGCAAAGGTGTAGTTTTTGTTCACGTAGAAATAACCGCCGCCTAAAGAGATTTTCGGCCAGCGGCCTTTTCCTTGTAGAATCGCATACCGGAGATCAAGTCCAGCGCTCGTATTTTTAATTATCATCTTTATTTGAGCGTCTGACATTTTGCTTAAATCGATGGAGAGACCGCTGATCGGAATAGAAAATGAGACAAATCCGCCGATGTCAAACGGAAGCACGATGCCGCCGAGCCGAGCCTGTATGGCCCATGCAGGAAGGACGAGCGTATGTGGAACACCGCTGACGGAAGCGGAATCAACGCCTCCTGTCACTATGGCGTCCTTCAGTGGATTCATATCGATGATTGTAGTCGATGCTGAAAGCCCCACCATAAAATGTGCCGGCAGCGAAGGGAACAGTTTCCCGATATAAGCTTCTGCGGTAAGGTTCATCTGGGATGTCGCTTCTGTGACTGCATTCGATATAGTGTCAAGTGCGCTTCCCATCTTGTCGTTCAGGGCGGATGTATCTAACGATTGCCCTGAAACAGGGAAAACTACCATGCCGTATATGCACAATGCAGCACCAATGCTCAGTACAAGCTTTTTCATCGGTACGCCTCCTTGGAATGATGTGTGTCGTAAAATATGTACCTACTACTATAATAACGCGGTTTCGTAAAAAAAACAATGTTATTGGTAGTACGATGGCATACAATAAACAAAAATAATGTCTGCCTGCAGCATGTCTGTGTCGGTACATTGAAAGAGAGTGCGCTCGATTTCTTCGGAAAAACGACGGTCGACAGTGAGCGAACGTGCAGGTAGAAAAAATTCTCCGGTCAATCCGATGCTGCCGGCGGTCAGGTGTCCGGCACAGACACAGGGTTCGTGTGCGGTGCCGACATCCATAATGCAGGTGACGGTATGGTTTTCTATTTATTGGTGCACTGTTTTCTGAACACGGTGCGATTTCACCCGCACTGGTGCACGTTTCGGAAAAATATTTTTTCGTGCGGATCACATACGCTGAGTATTACGATGAGCAAACATCGTTCAGTGATTGATGTCTCGAATCGTAATCAGCGGTTCCTTAAATTCCGTTGTAATGCGCGTCTGTTTTTTCTCGCAGATATGCGATGAATTGCTCAAGCGCAAATGATTTTTGCTCCATGCCGCTGTCGCTTCTGAAGCGGACAGAGACGCTGCCTTCGTCTTGCTCTTTTTGCCCCACCACGAGAATGTACGGCGTCTTATGCTCCTGCGTGATGAGCTTGATTTTATTTTTCATGTTGGAAGTATCTGTGTACGCGTTTGCGCGGAATCCTGCGTCAGTGAGCGCGCGGCACACGCTTTGTGCATAGTCAGAGAAGTCTGCGTTTACCGGAACGACTGCTGCCTGCTCAAAGTGCAGCCACGCGGGAAAGTTCCCGCCGTAGTTTTCAATCAATATGCCGAGAAATCGTTCGAGCGAGCCGAGCACCGCGCGGTGCAGCATGACGGGGTGGTGCTTTTGATTGTCGCTTCCGATGTATTCTGCGTTGAGCCGTTCCGCGCTCGGCAGCTGATAGTCAAGCTGGATGGTACCGCACTGCCATTCGCGTCCGAGCGCATCGACGAGCGTGAACTCTAATTTGGGACCGTAGAACGCGCCTTCTTTTGGCTGTACTTCGTACGAGAGTTCTGCGCTTTTGCACGCGTTGCCGAGTGCCGCTTCCGCGCGCTGCCAGGTAGCTTCATCTCCTACATGGTCGTCGGGCATAGTGCTCAGTTTTACGATAAGATTTTTGTCAAATCCAAAATCTTTGTATACGTCGGTAAGCAGGCGGCAGAACTGCGCGACTTCGCTTTCTATTTGCTCTTCAGTGCAGATGATGTGCGCGTCATCCTGTACAAAGCCGCGCACGCGCATGATGCCGTGCAATGTGCCGCTCGGCTCGTTGCGCACGCAGTGACCAAACTCCGCAAGGCGAAGCGGCAAATCTTTGTAGCTTCGTGTGCGTGTTTTAAAAATTTCAAGCGCACCCGGACAGTTCATTGGCTTTATGGCGAACACGCGCTTTTCGCTTTCTGTAATGAACATGTTTTTTTGATAGTGCCCCCAGTGGCCGCTTCGCTCCCACAGCGTGCGCGGCATGACTGCCGGCGTATTCACTTCGAGGTAGCCGTCATTGCGCACTTTTTGGCGCATGTACTCTTGCAGCGTTATGTAGAGCGACCAGCCGTTCGGGTGCCAGAAAATCTGGCCGGGGTCTTCGTCGTCAAGGTGGAATAAATCCATCTGTACGCCGAGCTTGCGGTGGTCGCGCTTTGCCGCTTCTTCGAGCAAGTGCAGATAGTTTTTTAAATCATCGGGCTTGTAAAAGCATGCCGCGTACACGCGCGTAAGCATGGGCTGCGTCGCATCTCCGTGCCAGTATGCTCCTGCTATTTTCATGAGCTTGAAGCTCTGCGCATTTATTTCTTTTGTGTTTGCAACATGCGGGCCGCGGCATAAGTCTTTAAAATCATCCTGCTGATAGGTTGAAATCGTTTCGCCGTCTGCAAGATTTTCTATTAAATCGACTTTATACGGCTCGTCTTTGAAAAGGGTTCGCGCCTCGTCTTTTGTTATTTCTGCGCGCACAAAATCGTGGTTGCCTGAAAGGATTTTGCGCATCTCTTTTTCAACGGCGGGAAAATCGCTTTCTGAAAATTTAACGCCTTCGGGAAAATCAAAATCGTAGTAAAAGCCCGTGTCTATCGCGGGACCGATTGCCAATTTTGTGCCGGGAAACAAATGCAGCACCGCTTCCGCCATAACGTGCGCGCAGCTGTGCCTGATTGTCTGTAGTTTTTCATCTACTGCCATAATTTTTTATTATAGTAGCGCACGGAGGAAAGGTCAATGTACGTGCGGTATCAGCAGCACAGCGGTCGCATAAAAAAAGCGAGATGACAGTTCGTATAAAAAATACGAGCGATGTCAGGCATCTTGACAGAATAGCGTGCGGTCGAACGGTCAATTAAAGTTTTGCTTTTCCCATGCTGCAAGGCGATCGCTTAAGCTCGCGACGGTGTCTGGTTGTTCCGAACCACACCGTTCGACGAGGTACGGGCAGACAACTCGTTCGAGCACGGTATCCCAATCTGCCGGAAGCCGTTCGGGGGGGGAAAGCGCATCAGATTGTGGCACGTTTGACATCAGCATGACATAGCGAATGGGGAGAATGTGTTCATTGATTTCCCGCAGTGAAGAAAATCCGCCTGCGATGCCGAAGTAATCGGTGTCGAGCGGTACGTTTGTTTTATCTTCAATGAGAGCCCGTTGCGTTTTGCTGTTCAATAGCCAGAGAATGAACTCTTTTGCCGCAGCTACGTGGCGACAGCTCCGGGCGATACCGATCATGATTAAAGAATCGTCTATGGGCAACTTTCCGTCGTGCGTTATCCACCGGTAATCTATCGGTGCAGTTTGCTCTGATGAAAGCGAAAACAGCTGGTCGCTGCGGATAGCAGTGAAAAGGCATCTCCCTGTTGTTACCTGCCGATAACTCGGCATTGAAAGATATTTATACGAGAAGTCATGTTCGCTCTGTGTGCCGCCGTTGTGCTCCGTCCAGTTGCGGATGTATGCCACCGTTTCCGCAAGGCTCGCATCGTTCCAGTTGAGTGCGCCGCGTACTTTTTGAAAACGGGCGCCGTGTAGTTTTGCTGTCAGATATAGAAATGACGCGCTGTTCAACGGAGAGAACCCCATGCGGGTGAACTGTGTGTCCGATTCATTTTTTTTGTTGAATGCGATACTTGTATCTTTGATTGCATCGATTGAAATGGTGTACCCATCGGAAATAAAGTCGGCGTTTTCGCGCGAAAATATGACCGCAGGCAGATTAAAGCTGACGGGAAGCAGATACTGGCGGTAGCCGATTTTGCCGGCATCGAGGAGTGCAGGATAAAACGACCGGCGGGAGATTTCCTGTCGGTTGAATGCAGTGCGAATCGGCCGGAAATATCGGGCGGTATGCTCATTCCGCAACCACGGACCTGCTACGATATCGGGGGGGAGCTCGTGGGAAACAGAGGGTAGTTCGGCTGCCGGGTTGTCTTTGTAGACGAGCGTGACTTTGAGCAGATCATGGCTGCTGTTGAACAGCTCGACGTAACGCACGAATTCGCGGTTGTTTATCCAAAACACCAGATGCGTTGTGGTATGGCGCCGGCAGCTGGTAAAAAACAGGAGCGCAAACGCACTGCCCACTATAAAACTGCTGCGACTAATTCTGTGAAAGCGTTTCTGCTGTTTCATAAATGGCAGTGTATACGGCTTCAATTTTTTCATCGTCTATGCTGCTGAACGCAACTCGCAGCGTCTGTTCGTCGATAGAGACAGTGCCGATGCCGTGTTCCATGAGCAATGCCGTGCGCAGTTTTTCTGCATCGATACCGCGTGTGCGAAAACTCATGAAGTAGCCGGAATTGAACGGCAGCGCTTCAAGTACCGATGAGTGGTGCGAATCGATGAACGTACGAACAGCTCGGTACCGTTTTTCGAGCAGGGCGCGGAAAAAGTTTTTTTGTTCTTCATGGGCGGGATCCATGAATGCATGCAGCAGTATTGACTGCGACGGTGTTGCACTGCACGATACTGACGAACGAATGATGCCCATAAATTTTTTGGTGAGCGCTTCGTATTGTGCGTCGTTCATGCCTTGTGCAGCAAAGGTGATGAATCCCGTTCGCAGTCCCCACGAAAAGTCTTCTTTTGTGGGTCCGTCAATCTTTACGGCGAGCACGTTTGTGTGACAGTTTGCAATATAGGCAAACAGCGACTGTGCTTCGATTGTCTGTTCATAGGTGAGCCCGAAATAGGCATCATCGCTGATGACGAGCACCGGAATGCCACTTTCTGCCGTGTCTGTGATGATGCGCACAAGCGCGCAGACTTCTTCGTGCGTCGGGCTGTAGCCGGAGGGGTTGTGCGGAAAATTCAACAGAATGCGTACGGAGCCGACGGCGCGCGCTTCCTGCTGTACCGCCGTTTCGAAAGCCGGGATGTTCAGATGTCCGTCTGCGAACAGTTCAAATTGATGGAGCGCGGCATCGTGCCGAGTTGAAACAATCAACGCGTAGTTGTCCCAGGAAGGATATGCCGTCAGTACTGGTTTTGTACGGTCGGTGAATACATCCGCGATATATGACAGTCCTGCTGTCAGTCCCGGTACGACGATCGGGAGCGAAAACGGCGTTCCGTTCAGCCGGCTGTTTTTTTCAAGTATCTTTTGTTTCCAGCTGTGCCGCAGTTCAGGCAGTCCAGCGGTTGGTGCATAGGCAACCAGCTCCCGCGGATTGAATGCCGGCAGATTTTTTGTGATGGAGGGGAGTATTGCTGGCATCCCTGCTATCATCGCCATACCGATGGTGCCGTTTGCGTGCGTCGCGTGCTGTTTTGCTTCAGCGCTCTGTGAAATGATACCCTTGGGGAAATACATGCGTGTACCAAGTTCAGACAGCAGTTTTTTTGCTGCCGTTCCTTCAAGCGTGTCATTTAATTCTTGTGCTAAAGGATGTATCATGATACAGTAGATTATTGTATAACTGGTGCGAGTGTCAATTCCACGGCTTTCTGCGGTGTGCTGCCGTGTGCACGGTGATGCAGTTTCGAGGGAACATTTTTATGGAAGCAACAAAAGACAGTCAGCCGGAGTTTGTGTACTGCCAATCTGTCATAGCGGCATGTCGGGCAGAAATTCAAAAACGGCTTATCGGACAAGACGGCCTTATCGATGGGATGCTTGCTGCATGTATTGCCGGGGGGCATGTGCTTTTAGAGGGCGTGCCCGGACTCGCGAAGACGCTCGCAGCACAGACATTTGCACAGAGCGCGGGACTGTCAGTCAGCCGCATTCAGTTTACGCCCGACTTGCTCCCTGCGGACGTGACGGGCACGCTCATCTATGAACAGGGGCGCGGAACGTTTACGGTACGCAAAGGCCCTCTCTTTGCACACATCGTACTCGCAGATGAGATAAACCGCGCACCGGCAAAAGTACAGTCCGCCATGCTCGAGGCGATGGCAGAGCGTCAGGTGACGATTGGAGATGACACGTACCAGCTGCCGGATCCGTTTTTTGTTGTAGCAACGCAGAATCCAATTGAACAGGACGGCACGTATAATCTGCCGGAAGCGGAACTTGATCGTTTTTTATTGAAAATTGTACTTACCTATCCGTCGACGGCAGCGGAGCGGGCCATTGTAAAAACGATGGGAACCGCTTCGACGGTGCCGGTGACGTCGGTATTGACGGAAGCCGATATCCGGCGGTGCAGACATCTTGTGCGACAGGTTGTCTGTGATGACGCAATCATCGACTATATCGTTTCGATTATCGGCGTAACACGTCCGGAAGATACGGCGCCACAGTCCACACATGACATCACGCGCTACATAACGTTCGGCGCTTCTCCCCGTGCCGGTATCGCGCTGCTCCTGTGTGCGAAAGCTCGTGCACTTATGGCAGGGCGGGGGTATGTGCTCCCTGAGGACGTAAAAGCGATGGCAGCTCCGGTGTTGCGTCACCGTTTGGTGCTTTCCTACGAGGCAGCCGCGGATGCTGTCAGCGCGGATTACATCATTGAAAAAATTCTTGCGGTTATTCCGGTGCCATAATCATGATGCGGTCGTTTGCCTCACAGCAGGAGTCTCTTGCGCGGCGGGCATCGTTCCTGCGCCTGACGTCACGAACAGTGTCAGAGAGTATCCGCGCCGGCTCGTTTCGGTCACTGGTGCGTGGACAGGGCATCGAGTTCAACGGTGTTCGCGATTACGTTCGCGGGGACGACATCCGTGCCATCGACTGGAATGTGAGTGCGCGCATGGGGCGGCCGTACGTTAAGTTATTTGAAGCAGAACGGGAACTCACGATGTGTGTCGTGCTCGATGCTTCATTTTCTATGCGCAGCGGTACGGGAGCAAGAACAAAGTATGCTGTGGCAGCAGAAGCCGTCGCTCTTTTAGCGTTCGCGGCGGAGCACAACGGCTGTCCGTTTGGAGCGGTGTTTTTTGACGCGGCAGTGCGCTTTTCTGGTGAGCCAAAGGTCGGCACAAAACACACGATGGTAGTGCTCAAAAAATTGGATGAGTGTGCGACGGGGGGGGGACGCGGTTCTGTGCTGCCGAATGCGCTGACGGGTTCAGGCTCGCTGCTCCGAACGCGTGCGCTGGTGTTTATCTTCTCTGATTTTCGTTCCGTCGGATGGGAAGCGCCGCTCGCACGGCTTTCCCAGGTGCACGACTGTGTTGCGGTGCGGGTTACCACTCCGGCCGATGAGGCGATTCCGCCAGTGGGAACGCTCCCCGTCGTCGACAGCGAGACAGACGTGCGGACGGTCTTTCCGACGCTGTCCACTGCATTCCGCCGCGAATGGAAAACTGCGGCGGACAGCCGAGCAGCGCGGTGGTACGCTGTGTGCCGCCGCCGGGGGGTAACACCGCTTTCGCTTTCGACCACAGATGATCCGGCGGCGGTCTTGGCATCTTTTTTTGCGCAGAAACGGCGGACAGTATGAAGCGGACGGTTCTCCTGGTGCTGTTCGGAATATCCGTGGTGCCGCTTTGTGCGGTCACCGCTGAAATGCAGTATGTTGTTCCGTATCAACTTTTCGTCGGTGACCGCGCGGAATTATACTGTACCTTTGCTTGCGACGTTCCATTGCTCACTGACGACACCGTGCCGTATTTTGTTGCTCCGAACAATTTTCCGATTGCAGCGGATACCGACGCGTACACTATTGAATCGATGTATATCACGAAAAACGGTGACCAATATCAGCTCTCCTGTTCATTTCGCCCGTGGACACCGGGGACGATTACCTTCCCACCGATTGATGTTGTCGCCGCGGTCAGGGGAGATGCAGCTGCGTTTTCGTGTGTCGTCGCGGTAAAGCCAGTGACTGTTCAGTCATTGCTCGGTGGTGGTGAATCGCTTCACGGTCCGCATGGCCCGATTTTGTTGCCGGGAACAGTGACGATGCTGTATCTGTACTGTGCAGGAGGGGTATGCGTTTGCACCGTGCTCATCGTATTGGCGGTGCGATGGCAACGCATCCGGTACAAAGGGAAAAAGTGGCTCAAGCGCCTTCGATATGCCGGTAACGTCCGCCGAACCTTGTCACGATTGAACAAACTGGTACATGCGCCAGTTGACGACCCCCAATTCTGTACGGTACTGGAACGCATCGTGCGTACCTATCTTGAAATCCGTACGGGATATGTGCTGTCTGCCGTCACTACAGCAGAGTTGCGTGATGTCTGCGCCGGAAACGGCAGCGAGCGGGCGGGGGAGCACGAGCGAGCGCTTGAAATGCTCGGAAGTGTTTTTTGCCGCGCCGATGGTGTTCGTTTTGCAATCGGGGCTGTTGATTACGTACCGCTGGCGTCAGGTGAGCGGACAGGATTGATTAGCCGTGTGCGGGAATCGATTGCGCTTTTTGAAGCGGGAGAGGCGTAATGTTAGAATTCCGTAATCCATTTGTTTGTGCGCTGGTTATACTCGTTCCGCTATTTGCAGTGCTCCGAACGCTCGGTATTTTTAAACACAACGCTGTTCCCGTGACACTTTCGGACTGGGGGGGGGATTCGTTTGTATGGAAAAGAAAAATCTACACGGTGCCGTCTTTCTGTGCGAAGGCGCTTGTCACCGTCGGTTTTGTCGCAGCGATCGGTGCGCTTGCAGAACCGGTGATAGTGCGGCACGAACCGGTGTATACGTCGCGCGGCGCGGATATTTTATTTGTACTCGATACAAGTCCGTCGATGGCTGCTCGCGACATGGACGGGCTCACCCGCTTTGACGCTGCACGCCAGACTATTGCTGGCTTGACCCAGAAAAACGGCGGAACGTCGTTCGGTATCGTTGCGTTTGCCGCTGACGCTGCCGTCATTGTGCCGTTGACAACTGATGCCGCCTTTTTTTCACAGGCGTTGGACTCGCTCGCGGTCGGTATGCTCGGTGATGGCTCTGCACTCGGCACTGGTATCAGTACGGCGGTCTATCATCTAGTGGGTTCTACCGCACCGGTGAAATGTATCGTGCTCATCACTGATGGAGAGAACAATGCCGGCAGCATCCATCCGTATACTGCTGCGGAGATAGCCGCCCGGAACGGCATCATTCTCTATACGCTTGCGATTGGCTCGCAGGGAACGGTCCCGCTTGATTATGTTGACGCTGTAACGGGGAAAAAATATTCCGGATACCTCGAATCAAGTTTTGACAGCAGTGCACTCAGGCAGATTGCAGAAAAAGCGGGAGGACGTGCATTTGACGTACAGACGGTCGATGCGCTTACGAGCGCGTTCGCTGTCATTGCCGGAAGTACGACAGTAGCGCAGACGTATTACACCCGCACTGTTTCTGAATCGTATCAGCATATCTTTCTCGGCTGTGCCGTGCTGGCGTGTGCGGCAGGCTGGTGCATTCGTCGGCTCTATTTAAAGGAGGTGTGCTAGTGTTCGCCATTGAACGCCCCGTCGTACTGTACGGACTTTTTGCGGTGTTTCCTGCGCTTGCCGTTGTATTCGTCAGGAGCAGACGGTTTATCGACAGCATCGGCATGCTGTCAGGACATCGGGCGGTTGCTGGACGGTATAGAATGACAATTCTGGTGCGCTCACTGCTGCACGCGCTTTCGTGGATGCTGCTCATTGTGTCGTTTGCCGGCGTGTCGTGGGGAACGTACCGCGTGCCGGTGCGCACCAGCGGGGATGCTGTTTCATTCGTGTTTGATATTTCCCACAGCATGACCGCTCTTGATGCTGCTGGAGGATTGACCAGACTGGCAGCGGCGGCACGCTATGCCAACCTCCTTTTGCAGGAACTCGACGACATTCCAGTTTCAGCGGTGCTCGCAAAAGGAGACGGCATCATCGCCGTGCCACTGACGGATGACCGAACTGCGATTACAGCACTGACGGCTGCGCTTTCTCCACATTTGATGACGATGCCCGGTTCGAGCCTCGGGCGCGGTGTTCAGGCGGCGCTCCGCTCGTTTCCGACACGTGGCGCGCACGCTGCCCACGTGTGGGTGTTCACCGATGGAGATGAAACCGATGATTCGCTCGGTCCTGCGCTTGCCGAATGCGTTCAGCAGGGCGTTACAGTTGCGCTTATAGGATTTGGCGGCACGGAACCGGTGCGCGTCCTTGCTGGTGACGGCGTTACGTCGGTACCGACGGCGCTCCGCGCGGCACAGCTTGAGCGGCGGGCAGCAGAAGCGGCCGTTTCCGTGGAGCACTATCGTAACAACCGGCAGCCTGCCGTTTTCTATGTTGACGCTGCGGCAGCTGGTTCAGCGGTTCGCTTACTCGCATCCGTGCGGTCATCCCGTGCTGTCGGTAGCAGCGCGGAACCCGCCCATACGTATGAAATTCGCCCTCGGTCAAAGACATCGCTGTTTTTGACGCTTGCTATCGTGCTGTTTGCCGCGAGTTTTATTGTAACAGATTTCATACTACAACAGCCGTTTTTTTCGCTCCAAAAGAGCGGCGCGGTCGTATTGCTCGTGGTGTGCACCCTGCTCATCCAGTCGTGCGCTCAGCCGCGGCAAGCTCTGAACCAAGTGCTCGCCGGCACGTGGAACTGGCATCGAGGCGATTATCAACGGGCAGCAGCTGATTTCATGACGGCGGCTGCAGAAGCGGAAAGTGCCGACAGCCGTGCCTATGCGCTCTACGGGCTTGCCGTGACGTATATGATGCAACGGGAGTATGCGGCTGCACGCCTGCGTCTGTCGCAGATTCCGCCGTCGGCTCCTGATGCGCTCCGTGCGTCTGCACTATACGCATCGGGGATTATCGCGTATTACGAAAATGATTACGCTGCCGCTGCGCAGTTTTTTCGCGATACGCTGCGCATTGACAGCAGTTGGCGCGATGCGAAGATCAATCTTGAGCTATCGCTCCAGCGCGCTGTATCGGTGGCGGCACCGGGGTACGAGCGGCAGCAGATTGTCACAGATCAGAGCGATATTTTTGCGGCAGGTATGGAACGCGTACTCTTTGAACGGATACGGGAGAACGATATAGAGCGATGGAAAAACAGCGAACAACCAGACTACAGTACATCAGCACTCGATTACTGATTGGCAGCAGTATCATCGTGCTTCTGTCCGTTTGGACAGCCAGTGCGTACGGGGCGCCCGTACACACGCCAGTTTCTCCCAATAGCACAGCTGTATATGCGCACGAGCCGACGCTCTTTACGCTCTTTTTGGCGGGATATTCGTTGGCACAGACAGAACTGGTATCGACAGATTTTGGCCCGGATGTTTCAGTGGCTGCTCGCCGTTTATTGAACACGGTAGTGCGTGGAGTGCAGGGCGTACTCATAGAATTATGGCTGGAGTTTGCCCGCGATGGTGTGTTTGAGCTTTCACCGCTCGTCCTCACCGTGCAGGGGGAACGCCAAGAGATTCCCTTTCTGCCAATTTTCGTCGAAAAAAATGAAGCGGCACGTTTACCGCACCTGGTGCTACAGTTTGAAAACGGCATATCCGTTGCGCCGTCTCATGCTGCTGCGGCCACGCCGCTTTTTTCTGTTCCAGCAGGAACACCGGTACATTTCAGCGTTGTTGTACAGGGAGCGCGAACACTCATGCAATGTACGTGGGATATTCCCGAGCATGCGCTGTTTACCGAGCGTGCGCTGCTGCCCGCTGCGGCCGGGTATCCGCTAACGGCTGCTTCGTTTGAATGGATTCCGCTCATCCCCGGCGTGACGGCAGTGCCGTCGTTTTCGGCGACGGTTATCGCCCTGGATGACACGCAGGTGCGCATTGAAAGCCCTGCCGCCGTCATCATGGTGGACGCTTCTGTTGCCGCAGCTTTGCCGACCGTTGACAACGATTTTGCATCAGCGTTTACCGCTGGCGAGGCGCTGTCTGCTGATGTCCCTGCACCGTTGCTCCTTCACGACGATTACACCGTGCGGGTGGCACAGGTTCGTTCAGGCCGGCAACGTCTCCGGCGGTTGTGCGGTAGCTGCGGCATTTTGTGCGGGGTGTCCGCGCTGCTCGCCGTCATACTGACAAAAAAAAAGCGGCGGTTATCAACAGCAGCGTGTGCAGTGCTCTGTGCGCTTTCTTTCGTCGGTCTCGGAATCTGTCTGGCGCGCCTTTCGCACCGCGTCGGCATTTTTACCGGTGGACCAATAACGGCGATTCCTGAGGCGATTGCAGAGCACAGTCTGTCGATTGCTTCCGGCGAAAAAATTCGCATTGTCGCCGATACGGCGGGATGGTACTGTATTACTTCCGATGCTGGTACCGGTTGGGTGCAGCACGATGCGGTTATCCCGGTGGAATGAGCTTGAACGGCTCCGGTATTTCATCTATCGTGGTGGTGCGGCTCTGTGCCGACGTGCCCGTGCACGCGCTGCATCGTGGTATCCTGTATCATCGTGTCGTTCTATTTGTTTGTAAGATAAATGATACGGAGGAGAAGACGTGGATTTCGGCGAAATCTTACGGCAATGGGATAATCTACAGCAGTCAACCGCGCACACACCTGTCCGGCAAGAGACAGACAAGGACGGTGCCGCTGCCGAAAAACTGCTGTCATCACAGCGAACATCTGACGTTCGCTCTGAGACGATCGGTACGAGCGTACCGGAGGCGCAGCGTCGCTGGATAGACCGCTACGGCGTCATCGACAAAGATGGGATTGCCGCCGAATCACAGGCAAAAAAGCAGAACGCTTCGCCGTCCTACATACGCGCTCTGAAACCGGATGCGACGCTCGACCTGCACGGATGTACCGCTGAAGAGGCGTGGCGCGCGCTTGAACGGTTCATCGCTGACTGCGCACAGCACAAAGCGCACAAGGTGCTCATCATTCACGGCAAGGGCATTCACACCGCTGGAAGCGATCCCGTGCTCGGCACGCTCGTACGGCAATTTATAGAACACGACCCGCGGCTTGGTGCGTCAGGACATCCCGACCGAAAGCAGGGGGGAAGCGGCGCCACCTGGGTGATGCTGAAAGCGCATGTTTCAGGTGCCCCTTCTTGAGTCGGACGGCTTTGACGTGCCATTCTTTTTTCGGGACTGATGATGAACGCTTGTACAGAGCTTCTATAGGACATCCCTCCGCGGTCATCGTTTCGGGCGCAACCTGTCGTCGGAGGGACGCCGTCAGCATCCAGCTACTGCATGAACGCTTGTTTTAAAAACGCCATATCGAGTTCAGGATACAGAACGTGGTTGGCGAGCAGCCGTTTGACGCGTTCTCTGCCTTCGCGAGCTGCCTGTTCGTCAAGGATAAATTTTCCTTTTGCCGGTGCTCCGTCCTTCGTGGTGCCCGGCGTTGTTCCGCGCAGTACGATGTCTATAATAGCTGCAATTTCTTCCATGTCGTTTTCATCCATGCCGAGTGTCGTGACGCCGGGCGTTCCCACGCGGATGCCGCTCGTCCACCACGGCCCGTTTTTGTCGAACGGCAGTGCGTTCGCATTGAGCGTGACGCCGCACTGAAAGAGGGCAGCTTCCGCTTGTTTGCCCGTTAGTCCGTACGTTGTCACGTCGATGAGCAGCAGGTGATTGTCCGTGCCGCCGGTTTGCAGCGTCATGCCACGCTTGATACACGCCGCCGCAAGCGCCGCCGCATTTTTTTGTACGGCAGCCGCATAGCGCCGATATGCTTCCGATCCAGCTTCTTTAAATGCGACTGCCTTTGCCGCGATGATGTGGTTCAGCGGTCCACCGAGCACCATCGGACATCCTTTGTTCACGGCATCGGCGAATTCACTTTTACAGAGGATGAGCGCTCCCCGCGGTCCGCGGAGTGTTTTGTGCGTCGTCGTCGTCACGATGTCTGCCCATTTTACCGGGTCGTACTCGTCGGTAAAGACTTTCCCCGCTACCAGTCCCGCAAAGTGCGCCATATCCACCATCAGGACGGCGCCGCACATGTCGGCAATTTCTCTGAACCGCCGGAAGTTTATCTTTCGAGGATACGCAGAATAGCCAGCAAGCAGAATGAGCGGTCGAATCGCCATCGCCTGTTTTTCTATTGCATCGTAATCGAGTAACCCTGTCTCCCGGTCGACGGTGTATGAATGGCTTTCAAACATTTTTGCTGACACATTCAAGCGGTAGCCGTGCGTCAAGTGCCCGCCAGAATAATAATCGAGGCCGAGCAGTTTTTGATTGCCGAGTTTTGTGCGGAGATGCTGCCACTGTGCGTCGGTCAAGTCGGCAGCGCTCTTTATGCCGAGCGCCGTCAGTTCAGGCAACTCGATCCGGTGCGACAGAATCGCCCAGAACGCCACCAAATTTGCATCTGCACCTGAGTGAGGTTGCACGTATGCGTGTTCCGCGCCGAAAAGCTGCATTGCCTCACGCGCTGCTTCTGCTTCTATCGCGTCGATGTTTTCACAGCCACCGTAATAGCGGTGTTCAGGATATCCTTCCGCATATTTATCGGTGAGCAGGTTACCCATCGCCGCCTGTACCGCAAGCGAGCAGTAGTTTTCGCTCGCTATCAGTTTTAGATGGGCGCGCTGTGTTTCAAGTTCCCGTACGATACGCGCTGCCACATCGGGGCAGACGGCCTGTACTTGCTCAAGGTTTGCTACATATGAAATCATCGCAGCGTTTACGGAATTTGTCTCGGACACATAGCGTTCCAAAGGAGTTGCCATAGTTCAACCTCACTGTCATAGTACTAATGCTCGATACATTCTGTGTTTTTGAGAGCCAGCATGCACCGACAGAGATATTGTAGTGGAAAGCGGTCTGAGGGGCAATGCTGCGCGGCGTGTATGTGTTGTCGCGCTGCGGACAGCCGCGATTGCGCATCGGCTCTGTGTGATGCGTGCGCACGGGGGGGGGTGACAGCGAGCGCCACGCACTGCGCGCATGTGATCGGGGAGGCGGTCTTTACCGCGGCCTATCCTGCGTGCATTTTTTAGGGGGGGGGGTATCTAGTTGGGACAGCCGCATGTAGTTTTTTTGTTCCACACGCGATTGCATTTTCGCTGGGGAACAACCTGCGAGCGTCTAGTGCGTGGCAATCGGTAGTACGGTCGGAGCGCTTTACCGGCAGTGGTTTTATCGTAAAGCGACACAGGGGGCGTTTGTGGTAGCCGCGTTCTTTGCGCCAGATGAGCGGTTGTTTTTTTGTTGTGCCGTCTGAATAAAGCCCGCCGTGGAAGCCCTTTAGGCAACC
>JAFUFE010000035.1 GCA_017470085.1 Treponema sp. | reverse complement strand
TCGGGATACGCAACATTCGTATAGACATTCTGCACATCGTCATTTTCTTCAAGCTTATCGATAAGCTTTTGGACTTTTTTTGCCGTTTCAGCATCAACCGCGGCTGTCGATTCCGGCACCATGCCGACCTCTGCAGCGAGCGATTCAAAGCCTTTGGCCTGTAACGCCTCAAGCACCGCATCAAAGGCCGCAGGGTCGGTGGTTACCGTAATGACACTGTCTTCGTTCACAATATCATCGGCTCCAGCTTCAAGGCCGATTTCCATGACCTCATCTTCCGACACGACTTCCGCATCGTATTCAATCGTTCCTTTCCGTGAAAACATCCGCGCCACAGAACCAGAGACACCGAGCTAACCGCCGTTTTTATCGAAAAGGTTCCGTAAGTCAGCAGCTGCACGATTTTTATTGTCAGTCAAAACTTCAACGAGCACCGCAACGCCGCCGGGACCGTATCCTTCATAGACGAGTTCCTCATATGCTTTGCCGCCATCTTCGCCCGTACCTTTTTTAATCGCGCGCTCAATGTTGTCTTTCGGCATGCTCGATGCTCGCGCCTTGAGAATAGCGGTGCGTAATCGCGGATTAGCAGCGGGATCCCCCCCTCCCATACGGGCGGCAATTGAAATTTCTTTGATAAGTTTGGTAAACAGCTGTCCGCGTTTTGCATCAGCTGCTCCTTTTGCGTGCTTAATCGTTGCCCATTTACTATGTCCTGACATGGAAACTCCTTTTCGCTGAAATATAAAATGAACTATGGTGACAATTAGTGTATCACAGACAAGAATACAGTGTCAATTGTTCACGGGAAACGCGCACTAGCACCACCATGCTGACAGATGGTTCCGGTTCACCGCCGAAAACTGCGCTCTTGCGAAAGAGGAAACACCGCTCCGTCCCGACACATCCCGCATGACCCCAATTAACAGACGTATACGGTGACGCGCTGCTCACCGCCCAGCACAGCAGTTTCCCGTTGTAACATTGACAATCGTCGCGCATTTTTGTATGGTAGAATCAAGACATATTTTTGATTTTTTTTATGAGGAGGCAGCTATGGCCGGAGCAAGTAAAAACTCACGTACAACAGTCACCACGCATAAATTCATATGCCCGGATTGTGGTGGTGAAATCACCATGAAGACATTGTTTGAAAAAGGCAGGCTGAAAAACCTTGCTGAATGCACGAAGTGCAAACGCACCGAACGCCGGCCGAAAGATTTCAAATAACACGGCGCACTGCCCCGCTGCGGGCAGTTTTTTATTTGTGAGAAGATTTACGACCTCAACGCATGCGTCGTACAAACGGTATTACATCCGACTGCGACATCCCAGCATTCCTGCTGGAAAATTGATGTACGCTTCGTGCCGCTACACACTAATTGCACACGCCCATAAGCTGAAAGTTGCTCACTGGTGCATTTTTAGCAGCAACAGACCTTGTCGCTTGCCGCGCGGTTGTTGATTCGCAGACAGAGTCTCGCTAAAGCGACAGAATCCGCTCAATGGCAGCATCCACATAATCCACATCGAGCTGCTCCACGAGCCCTAAATCTATTGCAGACGATGATGACTCTTCTATCGGTATACGCGCGAGTACCGGCAGAGCGTAATTCCGCGCAATCGCTTCTATGTTGCTTTTTCCGTACACATTGATGACGCCGCCACAGTCGGGACAGGTGACGTAGCTCATGTTTTCAATCAATCCGATAATCGGAATATTCATGAGCGTTGCCATCTTCACCGCCTTTTCAACGATGACGCGCACCAGTTGTTGCGGGGAAGACACCACAATGATGCCGTCGACCGGCAGCGATTGAAATACGGTCAAAGGAACGTCACCGGTACCGGGAGGCATATCGACAAACATATAGTCGACATCGTGCCAAACCACATTTTCCCAAAACTGTTTCACCGCCCCTGCAATGACCGGCCCGCGCCAGATAACCGGATCGGTGTTGTCGTCAAGTAAAAAGTCCATCGACATAAGCTGTATGCCGCCGTCAGTCGTTACCGGCTCAAGCGCGGTATCCGTTCCCGTCACCCGAATGCCGCTAACGCCGAACGCTTCGGGAATCGACGGCCCGGTGATGTCTGCATCAAGGATTGCGGTATGTTTTTCGCGGCGGTTCATCGCACAAGCGAGCAGGCTCGTTACAAACGACTTCCCTACCCCCCCCTTTCCGCTCATCACTCCGATGACATGTCTGACGGCGCTCTCTGCATGTAAATGTGCCCGCAGGTCACGAACACCGCAGGTCTTATCGCATGAACCACAGTCAGTGTCGCAGCCAGCCGGCACTCCAGTTGTTGCCATAGTACTCTCCCCACCACAGTGCAACACCACAGCTTGCTGACACCCACTTATTCACGCGGCTTCGGATGTACCCGTGGTGCTGCACTATTAGTTCTTTATTTCCACGAGTTTAAACGAATAAACTTAAAAATACCACCGCGTCATTCCAGCTGTGCTGTGTGCTGTATAACCGGTTCCGCAAAAGCCGGGATACCGATGCGTCATCCGTTGGTGTATTCTTCAAAAGTTTATTATATCCCATTACTCATGGATCATCAATTACCTCTATGCCCCCGGCGTTCCACATATTGATGCCGTCATTTACGATGCGCGTTCACAAGCCCGCTGTTTATCTGATTGAGCCGTTGTGCCCCCTGCTCACCCTTCCAAAACTCGCTGCCGCCCGAAAGGTTGGATAGCATTGTCAGTGTGCCAGCGACATCTTCCGTGCTTCGCACAAATCCATTGCTTATGCCGCTCTCAATGACGCTTTCAAGACCTTCTAGGAATTCGCCAAACTGCGCGTTCTGCAATCCGCTCGCCCGCGCCGCTCCGTATGCAATGTCAAGCGCGTTTTCGTTCTCCCCACCGTAGCGTGACACTGCGCCAATAAATGAGTTGTACTGCCCCACATCGCCGTTCGTGTACTTCGCGTACATCGCCGCTTGCCGTGTCATATCGTTCGCTTTCTGCGCGTCGCTCACGCCGTATTTTGACAGGTCGGTAGCCGCCTCAATAAAACTCGGCAGGTCAAGGTTCGTGTCCTTTGAGCCTGCAAGAAAAAGGTCGCTTAACTCACGCTGCCTAGCCCTAAAATAATTCTCGTCCGTGCCAGACATATCAAAAAATGAAGGCAACGCGCGTTCGTAGGTCGGCAAGGATTCATTGTACATACCCGATATGGCGTGTTTCTTTTCTATATCACCTTCCTTGCTCCCAGTCCATAAACCAGTAAGACAATCAGCAAGCAATCCCAAAAGATTTCCCGCAGCATTTCCAATCATACCACCCGCTACTGGTCCTACACCAACGAGACTTCCAACAACAAGTCCTCCTGCTGCCAATAAACCTTTTGCACCGCCAACAATTCCTTTTTCAGTGGCTTTTACTTTGTCAATTTCGCTTTGCTGTGCACCATACACATCGCCTTGCAATATAGAGACCATTTTCTGTTTATCTGCATTTGGACGATCAACAATAAAACTCTGTGCAACAGACATTCCATCAGAAATAAGGCTTTCTGCTGTTTCTACTTTATCCTTAAATTTTACTCTTTTTAACAATTTTTCAGCTGCCGGCATTTCTTTATCTTGTTCTCTTGGTGGCAGATTATTCGGATTTTCGCCATTCTTAGATAGCCCCTTTTCGATTGCTTTTAGCAAGTCTACAATATCCGTTGTATTCTGCTGAATAAAAGAGAGATACTTTCCGTTATTGTCGGGCAACAGAAAGGAGTTGTTTTTTTCTGTTTTGTACGGATTTCCGCTAGCGTCAAGAATCGTGCCTTGCGGTGTTGGGTTTATGAATGGCTGAAAATTCTTGTCCTCGTCAATCATTCCCCGCATTTCTTTAAATTTCTGCTCAAATTGAGAAGTGTCTGCCGTAAAAACCGCTTTTAATCCAATTTCATTCATTCTATATCCCTCTATAAAGCAAAAAGGCAGTGAGAAACACCTATCCTAGTGTTTCCCGACTGCCTTTAATAAGGAATATAGGATTGCCTAATTTTTAGCCATTATAGCACACAATATGAGAGAATTCAACATTTTTACGCAATGTCACCGATGGAATGCCCCGAAAGTTCCCTATTTCTTGCACTTGGCTCGTCTTTGAGCCTGTCATAAACATACGGGTAAAAAGCACTCTGCGTCTCAATAATTGCTTGATTCTTCATCATACAGTTTAACGCTCCGAACAAAACAGGGTTTTCGTTCCTAATCTTGTTGCCAATGTCATCGCAGTCATCAAGCAATGTCATTACCGATTCCCATTCAGCATTAGTCAGCCCTTGCGTACGCAGGGCAATGTCAAAAATTTCTCCTAGTTTCATAAAAACACCTCCAGAATGTTTGTAGTTGGGTTTAATTTTAACCATATAGTCAGATTGGCTTTTTATTCGTGCGGTAGTCCGAACTCCGCCTCCTTTCGCCGTATGTCCG
>JAFUFE010000034.1 GCA_017470085.1 Treponema sp. | reverse complement strand
GGTTGCGGCATCTGCCGTGTAGTTGCCGTACCAGTCCCAGCACCACTCAAACACATTGCCGCTCATGTCGTACAGACCGTAGTCGTTCGGCTTTAATTTCATCACTTCGTGCGTTTTGCTGTTGCTGTTGGCACTGTACCATGCGTATTCGCCGACCTTCGCACTGTCAGTAGTGCCCGCCCATACTGCTGCTGTTGTGCTTAGTTCTCTGCCACGCGCGGCGTATTCCCATTCCGCTTCTGTCGGCAAGCGGTAGCCGTTTTCATCAAAGTTGCACTCTACCTTGTTCCAGTCGTCGTTGCTCTCTGTGGGAATAACGCTGAACGCAAGATTTTCCCAGTCAACTTCTTCCTTGTCTACTTTCACCGAATAGCACGGCGTTAATCCCGCCATAAGGCTCAATTTGTTGCAGTACGCAATCGCCATGTACCAGGTTACGCTTTCTACCGGGCGGTTTTCTTGCTCTTCGCCAGCGGCTGGATTGCCGCTATAATAGCTCGGATTGTTCCCGAACACTACGCTCCATTCGTATTGCGTTACCTCGTGGGTGCTCATTTCATACATACGCGTCAGCGTGACGTCGTGCACCGGCTTTTCGGGGGCTTGAGCCATGCTACCAGTGCTGCCCATCTGGAACGTGGTGCCGGTCGAATCAATAGGGATCATTTTTATTGTTGATTTTTTCCATTCAGCGTAGAGTGTGGTGTCGCTTGTTATCTTTGTGGCAAAATCAAATCGGTCGGTACATGTGCTGTCCGTGTACCAGCCGCCGAACAAATGGTCTGCTTTTTTCGGGGTGCTCGGCTTGGTCGCGGTTGTGCCGCTTGCTACTGTCTGCGCGGGAACATCGCTTCCGCCGTTTGCCTCGAATGTGACGGTGTAGTATGTCGTTTTGCCGCTGTCGTTCGTCGGGTGCTTGCACGCGGCAAACGTCACGAGCGCACAAAGTGCGGCGAGCGTGAGCATGGCAGAAAGCGCGTGGCGCGTGCGGGTGGCAGAAGTGCGGAAACGCGTACGCTGTTCGGCGAACAATCCTGTGTTCAGTTTGTCAAATTTGTTCATAGGTCATCTCCTTGTGTAATGCGCCGCAGGATGCCGGTCAGCCGCGCGACCACATGTCATGCAGCTTGCCCGATCTTTCATAGAGCGAAAAAATCGGAGGCATGCGCCGTGCCTTCTTGCACGGCAGTGCGGCGGTCAATTTTGCTGGCACGTTCCGCACGCGATGAGTTTCACAGTGATGTGCTCTGGAAATATGCGTGCGGGGGGTGTTCCACAGGAAAATATAAAGGATTTTTTATGGAAAGTAAACATAAATTTATCTTTTGTTCATCATTTTCTTGTACTTTTGGCGAAATGCGGCGGATATAACAGAAATTTATTGCGGTGGCGGTCAGGCGGAAAAAACGCGTCTCACTGGCAAACCACCGTCAGGCTGACGGCTGTCTAGTTAGGCTGGGTTCTGGGAGCGTCCCTGCGCGGTGTTTTTTACCAACGGAGCGTTGCAGGATACGCATGAAACCGCGTTCTATCGGATTTGTTGCGAACACCCCGCTCGAGGGGAAAACGGACAAGCAACAAAGCGGAGGTTGTCCGTCTGATGCGCACGCCGCTCGACCTTATGTCGCGCAGCTTTCTGTGATTTTTCGCATGGGAAAAAATCGGAGGCAGTTCCTTGTGTCGCGCGGCGTGCTGTGCCAGCGGGCGCACTTTCTGTGGAAGCAGCCGAGCCCGCCCTGGAAGCCCTTTAGTCCACCGCAGTGTGCCAACGGCACACGAGGAGGATGAGCGTGAGCGAAGGCTGGAAGGGCGGTTCTTCCCACCGCTCGCTCCCGTAAAAAATGGTCGCCGCTGTCACGCGTCTGTGCAAGGCGGTGGTCAGCCACGCAAAATCGTAGCCATATACGTAAGTAGCTCAATTATAAAAGTCAGTTTATACTACGATTTGCCGCGTGGCAGAAACTACACGGCATTGATTACGATTGCACTGTGGCACGGGGCGCTTTGGGGTCACAATAACCTGGTGTGTGTGTGTGGGGGTATATTACTGGGGAAATCAGAAACAATGGCATGAGAGCTATCATCGATGGTTCCAGACTGGAAGCTCATACGCCGTTCGAGTTCCGCTCCAAGGTGGATTTGCAATGAATACGCGGGGCGCGGCATGCGCAAAGCCCGTACGAGAACAGGCGTGGTGCACGCGTTGAAAGCTGTTTTTTCCGCATTAATCAAAGATGCGTTTTTGTTGTATGATGCCTTTTATTTTCTTGACAATTCACTCCAATGTGCTATAATAAGCAATAGATTACGACATAAACATTTCTTGTATTTGAACAGGGCGCGTGCCATCAGCGAAATGGAGTGTATCATGACAGTCCGTGAACAGCAGATTTTAAAATGGATTCAAGAAAATCCGCTTATCTCGCAGGAGCAGCTTGCACGGAAAGCGGGCATTACCCGTTCATCGGTAGGGGTGCACATCTCCCATCTTATGAAAAAAGGGTACATAGCGGGAAAAGGCTACGTTGTAAAATCAGGCACCTATGTTGCAGTTGTCGGCGGCGTCAATGTAGACATAGGCGGTATGCCGTACGCGCCGCTTGTTGCGCAAGATTCAAATCCCGGAACGGTGACGACGAGTCTCGGCGGGGTAGGGCACAACATTGCGCGCAATCTTGCTTTGCTCGGTATGGACGTGCAGTTTTTTACCGCGTTCGGTGATGACGACTATGCAGCTCGTATCGAATCTGCGTGCACCAGCGCAGGTATCGACATTTCCCACGCGTTGCGTGTAAAAAACGCGGCGACGTCACTGTATCTTTTCATTTCGGACAGCGATGGCGACATGGCGTGCGCGGTCTCCGACATGGACATCTGCGAGCATATTACGAGCGACTACCTTGCCGCGCACATGCCGCTTTTGAACAACGCGCAGCTCGTCGTTATCGACACGAATGTTCCGCAAAAATCGCTCGAATATCTTGCGCGCCACTGTACCGCGCCGCTTTTTGCCGACCCTGTTTCTGTTGCAAAAGCGCCGCGCTTGCGCAAGATTCTGCCGCGCATCACTACGCTGAAGCCGAACCGTATGGAAGCGGAACTGTTGAGCGGGTGCACCATTACGGGCAAAAAATCGTTGTTCGCTGCGGCAGACGCGCTGCTTGCACACGGCGTGCAACGCGTATTCATCTCTCTGGGGAAAGACGGCGTGCTCGCAGCAGACAGTACGCAAAAACTGGTGATTCCCTGCTGCCCTGCAAAAGTGGCAAATGTCACCGGTTCAGGCGATGCGTTTATGGCGGCGCTCGCATACGCGCAGGTGCACGGCGCGGGGCTGGAAGAAACTGCACGCATGGCGCACGCAGCGGCAGCTATCGCAGCAGAAAGCGCACAGACGATTAATCTGTCGCTGTCAGCGGAAAAAATGATGGCGCGGATGAAGCGCACAAAACGTGGCGGAACATAGCGTGCGGCGGCAAACAGTAATGCGTTCCGCTGTTGCATAACACGGCGAGCAGCAGTTTTTGTCAGTGTTTTTATTAAGGCAGTTGTGCGCGTCAGCATTTTGCTGCACCGCGCATCGCTTACTATGCAGCAGGTGCAGATTGTGCTGTTGGCAAAACTGCACTTTGTTGCTTTCATGCAATGCACATCAGGTGAGGTTTATCGAGGAGGTATAATGAACGACTATCTTGATATAAAAGCGGACGTGGGAGACGCGCTCAAGGCGGGAAAGCCGGTAGTGGCGTTGGAATCTACAATTATTTCGCACGGCATGCCGTACCCGCAGAACGTGCAGACGGCGTTCGCAGTGGAAGACATCATCAGAAAAGAGGGAGCGGTGCCCGCAACGATTGCGGTGATAGGCGGAAAATTGAAAGCGGGGCTTACGTCAGAAGAAATCGAATACTTTGGCAAAAAGGGAACAGCGATTGCAAAGGCTTCCCGCCGCGACATTGCAGTGCTCGCGTCTCGCGGTGAAGACGGCGCTACTACAGTTGCCACAACGATGATGATTGCGCACATGGCGGGAATCACTGTGTTTGCAACGGGCGGCATTGGCGGTGTGCATCGCGGTGCTGAAACGACGATGGATATTTCCGCTGATTTGGAGGAGCTTGCCAATACGGACGTGTGCGTTGTGTGCGCTGGCGCAAAAGCTATTCTCGATCTTGCCTTGACGCTCGAATATCTGGAAACGCACGGCGTGCCTGTCATCGGGTACGGCACAAAAGAATTGCCCGCGTTCTATTCGCGTCATTCAGGGCTGCCCGTCGATTACGAAATGGACACGCCCGACGCAGTTGCACGGGCATTAAAAACGCACCACGCGCTCAAGTTGAGAGGCGGCATGCTCGTGGCAAATCCAATTCCAGAAGCGTACAGCATGGATAGCACAAAAATCAACGCGGCCATTGCGCAGGCGCTTTCCGATGCACAAGTATGCGGGATTCGCGGCAAAGAGACAACGCCGTTTTTGCTTGCCAAAATCAAAGAGCTTACCGACGGTGACAGCCTCGATGCAAACATTCAGCTTGTGTACAACAATGCGCGTTTGGCGGCGCAGATTGCGTCGGCATACTGCACGTTGTAACATCATCGTACTTCGCCAGACGCGATGGAGCGGGAATCGTCGGCACAGTTCTCTGCCGCTGGGTTTAAAAAACGCGACAGACGAGCCCCGCCCACCGCGCATCGTCAGTGCAGCCGTGCCGCTTGACAGATAATGTCTTTTATTTTTTTGCCGTTTTTCGGGTACCGGCAATTTTTTCTTTCTGACGCTGCTCTTTTTTAGCAAGCTTTAGTTGCTCTTTCAAATGTTCGCTGTGTACCCAGTCACGAACGGTATCTCGCTGTAAGCCAAACTGCGTGGCAAGCAGCTTATAGCCAACCTTACCCGGCTTATATTGTTCTATAACCTGAAACTTCAGGTCAAGCGGATACGTCTTCCGCTTTTTCTTCGGCGGCACCTTCTCCTGAGTTTTCGTCATTCTATACTCCTCATAAAAAGCCGGCAGGCACACAATAATCTGCGCGCCGACCTTTTACTGCTTCAAAAACGTGCATTGCGCGGCACCACCGCACACCGCAGGTCGCACCGCTCTTTTGTAGAATACTATACCACAGCTTTTCCGCTCTGTCACCCCCGTTTTTGCCCAGCCGCACACAGTACAATTATCGTATGTAGCTGATTCCAGCAAAAGCGTTCAGCGCTCATTGGCACAAAAAAAACGGGACGGCGTCGTGCGCCCATCCCGTTTACCACCGCCGTATAACTTAAGGCCTGCACCGTTCAGCTGCCATACGTCGCGATGAACACGCCTGCTGCGATCGCCGTTCCGATGACGCCCGCCACGTTTGGCCCCATCGCATTCATGAGCAGAAAGTTCGACGGATCGTATTCCATGCCGACTTTATTTGCAACCCGCGCCGCCATCGGTACTGCAGAAACACCTGCCGACCCGATGAGCGGATTGATTTTTTTGTCCTTCGGCAAAAACAGGTTCATCAGTTTTGCCATCAAAAGACCGCCCATGGTCGCCACACAGAACGCCACCAGTCCCAGCACGATGATGCCGAACGAGTTGCCGTTTATGATTTTTTCCGGCGTCATCTGCGACCCCACACCAAGCGACAGCAGAATCGATACGATATTCATCAGTTCATTCGCCATTGTTTTGGAAAGACGCTCGACAACGCCACATTCTTTGACGAAATTGCCGAACGCCAGCATACCGATTAACGGCGCCGCCGGCGGCAAAAGCAAAATCGTCAAGATGAGCAACAGGAGCGGAAACAGCGTCTTTTCTGTTTTCGACACCGGCCGAAGCTGTGGCATCTTAATCACACGCTCCTGCTTTGTGGTCAGCAGTTTCATAAACGGTGGTTGTATCATCGGTACGAGCGCCATATAGGAATATGCCGCCACAGCGATGACTGCCATCATCCCCGGTGCGAGTTTTCCTGCCACATAGATCGACGTTGGCCCATCCGCGCCGCCGATAATCGCAATCGCACACGCGTGAAACATATTGTAGTCAACGCCTGGAACCAGATTAAACAGCGCAACGCCGAAAAGTGTTGCAAAGACACCGAGCTGTGCCGCACCACCGAGCAACGCCGTCTTGGGATTCGCGATAAGCGGGCCGAAATCGGTCAGCGCGCCGATTCCCATAAAGATAAGCATCGGGAAAAACTCATTCCCTACGCCGGCGTTATAGATGATGTACAGCATACCGTCAGGTCCCGCACCCATGCCCGCGCCGGGCACGTTGACGAGGATTGTGCCAAACCCAATCGGAATCAGCAAAAGCGGCTCAAACCCTTTTGCTGCACCGAGGTACACAATCAAAAAGCCGATGGCAAGCATGATAAGTCTTTGCCAGCCCGGCACTACGGTATTCGCAAACGGGTCAGGGGCAGCATGTATCGCTGCCGCCGCCGCTTCAGCCGCTGCGCGCTCTTCCGCTGTCTCCGTATGAATCATTTTGTAGATACCGGTATTTTTTCCGATATTCCGGATAAACTGCATCACTGAAATGCGCGGCACTTGCTCCGAACCTTTGATTTTCGCCGTAGACATCGTACGAAACGATGCGACTTCGTCCGTATTCGACTGGGCAAAACCGCGCGGCTGGATAACCGAATACGCCGCTGCAAGTCCCAGCATCACGAGCATAATCGCACCGATTTTTGAGACGCTCTGTTTTCCTTTCTGTTCGTCCATCATACAGTAACCTCACATTTTGTTTAAACGATTTCGGCAATCGGTTGTCCCGCACCGATCTGCGTACCGGGCTGTGCTAAATAGTGAACCGTGCCGGCGGTACCTGCTTTGATTTCAAGTTCCATCTTCATCGATTCGATGATGATGATGGTCGTATCCGCCTGTACCGTTGCCCCCTCAGACGACTCAAAACGGAGAAGCGTTCCCGCCACGGGAGCGTTGACCACTTTTCCACCGGCCGGCACGGTGTTTGCCACGGGAACTGCCGGAGCCGCGGGTGCGGCGACCGGAGCTGCTGGGGCCGCTGCACGAACGCCGCCTATGGTTGCCAGCACCTGTCCCGCAGTAATCTGTGAGCCGACAGCCGCTCCAAATGAAATGTTTCCGTCTACCGGCGCTTTGACTTCAAGCTCCATCTTCATCGATTCGATAACGATAACGGTCTCGCCTTTTTTAACGGCGGCGCCGTCTGCTGCTTCAAAGCGAAGAAGCGTCCCCGCTACAGGAGCCGTAATGTCCATGCCGCCTGTTACTGCCGAAGCCGCCGCGCCGGGTGCCGACTGTGCTGACGGTGCACCAAACGACACGACGTACGGTGTTCCATTCACCGTGACGGTATCGCTGCCGACAGCGGTTGCCACCTGATACGGCGTTCCGTTTACCGTGACAGTAAAAGTGCCAGAAGGCGCCGTCCGTTTGGCAGCATCAACCGGAGAAGCCGCCCGAAACTTTTCTTCTGCCACCACAGGACCGCGCACACGTTCTTGAAAGAACTTCTCCGCCACTTTCGGAAACATCGCGTAGGTGAGTACGTCTTCATCTCTGCCGTTTCCACCGGCCGCTGCCGCATCGGCGACGCATTTGTCCCATTCGTTTTCAATCAAATCGGCAGGACGGCACGTTACTGGACTCTCCATAGCGTTCTGCTTCAGCGCCTCTGCCTGCACGTCCGCATTCACCGGAGCAGGCGTCGCACCGTACCGGCCAGTCAACAGATCGCGGAACTCTTGCGTCAGACGCACGTAGCGGCCGAAAAGCACGTTGAATACCGCCTGCGTGCCGACAATCTGGCTCGTCGGTGTAACGAGCGGCACATAGCCAACGTCCTTTTGCACAACGGGAATTTCCTTAAGTACCGCGTCGATTTTATCTGCCGCGCCCTGCTCTTTCAGCTGGGATTCAAGGTTTGAAAGCATCCCTCCCGGAACCTGTGACACGAGAATACGCGTGTCCGCACCGAGGAACTTTGACTCAAGCGAAGAGTAGTGCTTCCGCACCTCACGGAAATACGCGGCGATTTCAAGCAGTGCCGCGATGTCAAGCTCCGTGTCGTATTCCGTGCCTTTGAACATTTCCACAACGGTTTCCGTTGGACTGTGGCTGGTGCCCATCGCCAGAGCAGAAATCGTTGTATCCAAAATATCGGCGCCCGCTTCCGCTGCTTTAAGAAGCGTCGCCACGCTCAAGCCGGTTGTGGCATGCGAATGAATTTCGAGCGGCAGATCAACGCGCCCCTTTATCGCTTTGACTAAATCGTATACCTCATATGGCTTGAGCAGTCCCGACATATCTTTGATACAGATTGAATCCGCACCGAACTGTGCGTAGCGTTCCGCGAGCTCGGCGTACACCTCTTTTGTGTGATACGGCGTCGTCGCGTATGAAATCGCCATCTGCACGTGCCGACCAGTTTTTTTTGCCGCCTTTGCCGCGCGGTCAAGGTTTCGCGGATCATTGCACGCATCAAAAATCCGGAAAACGTCGACACCGTTTTGCGCCGCCGTTGCAACAAACTTGTCCACAACGTCATCAGCATAGTGACGGTAGCCGAGCAAGTTCTGCCCGCGGAGGAGCATCATGATTTTAGTGTTCGGCATCGCTGCATGCAGAGCGCGGAGACGTTCCCAGGGATCTTCGTTCAAAAATCGAATGCACGAATCATATGTTGCCCCCCCCCACGCTTCCGCAGAAAAATAGCCGATTTTATCGATGAGCGGACACGCAGGAAGCATGTCTGCTGTCGTCATGCGCGTTGCAAGCAGGGACTGATGCGCATCCCGCAATACTAATTCACTTAACTGTATTTTTGCCATGAACGTCCTCCTTGTTTATTCCTTTGTATGTATGGCTGCCACAATCGCCGCGACCGCAGCACCGGCATCACCCTGCCCGCGCGCTGGAGCAGCATTCGTCGGGATTTTTTTTGGTGGCTCCTCCGTATCCAGCTTGAGCGCGTGCACCACCGCATGCAGCGCGTACATGGCAAGTACCAGAACAACCAAGAAAAAAAACACAACCGCCATGCCTAAAAGCGTCAGTATCCCGCTCTGCCCCATCATTTCCGTTATCGTCATACGACCTCCTCACCTGCGACACATCCACCGGTAGCGATGCGCACACTGTCCAACTGAAAAACAACGGCTGCCCTCATGAACGCTCCGAGCGACAACTTGTTTTTCAAAAATTTTTATCTGATGGTTCATTATAAAGAAACGACACGAGATTTTCAACCGGAACCGTAGCCGCTATGGACACCAGCAGAACAGCAGCGGTCAAACTACTGATGGACAAGCGAAAAAATTTGAGTACAATAGAGGAGATGCCGTTCTGACGGGCGGCTATCGGCATTACCAAGATTATTTTCACAGAAACTGCCCGCAGCACAGACGACATGCGGCAAAAACTGACGACTACCCGCACACCGGGGTGCCGAAACAGGAGGACAGAATGATGACACTGGGCATAGGGCTTCTAGCGCTTTTCGTACTCGTTGCGGCGGTTCATCTGCTGTTGTGTTTCAGAGAAAACGACCACGGGTACGCTTTAACAAAACCGTTTCTTATGCCGCTGCTTGCCGGAAGTGCCGGCGTGCTGCTCGTCCCGTTTTTACCGGATACCCGCATGTTTTTGCTGTGCACGACAGCGGCACTTGCTTTC
>JAFUFE010000033.1 GCA_017470085.1 Treponema sp. | reverse complement strand
TCAGCTATGAGCGCGTTGTTTGCGTCAAGCATATGCATTAACCGGACGGTGGTCGCTGCCATATCCTCTATAGATGTCTGCGACAGCTCCACGCTCGACATCTGTTGGGCGATGGCGCGATCCAGATGGGAAATCTGCTGAAAGATCTGAATGATAGCCGCAGCTGTATCGGTGACAGCCGCCGCCTGCCCTTGTGCAGACTCCTGCACGGTGTCGATATTCGCATAAATATGATTAACGACGAGCGCTGTCTCGGACATATTATGAGCGAGTGTTGTGCTCGTCTGATCCAGAGTGTGTGCATTGGATTTAAGCGTCTGCATGGTGCGTTTGATTTTATCAAGCGTCTTGTTGAAGTATACGGCAATTTCACCGATTTCATCGGTACGTCCAGATTCTACGCGCCGCGTCAGATCACCGCTTTCACTGGATATTTCCTTGAGAATAGTTAAAATATGCCTGATCGGTTTCATAACTGCTCGAACCGCCACTATAATGAATATAACGCTGAACAGCACAATCGCCGCAGAAACCGCAAACTGAGCGATCATTAAATCGCGAACAACATCAGTAACACCCGACTCCGGAATGCCGATGTCAAGCGAACCGAACAGCTGTCCATTCACGATGATAGGATACATAATGTCGTACGTCCACAATTTTTGAACATCCGCCCAAAAACGCGACGTCATAACGGAGCCGCGAGTTGCACCTTCAATGGTATAATCATCGCTGTATATTTTTCCCAATTTAATAGCATCGCTGTGCGCAATCGCTTGCACATGTGTGTCGATAACGACTGCATAGCTCACAAAATCGAGCGCAGCTGCATTGTCCACCAACTGCTGTAAATCTTGCAGCACATTGTCTGAATGCGCAACAATGTATCCGGCGTGGGCAGCGGCAGCCTGCACGTGCTGTATGCTTTTGTTTAAAACAGTGTGCGCTAATCGGTCTTCTATGCGGTTAAAGAAAATATAGTTACTTACTACATTACTCCCTTGAAAAAGGAACACAAGCAGTCCTATGCCCACCACAGATTGATACCACAGGTTGCTGAAAATCTTTTTCATGGTATACTCCTGAAACATAAAAAGCTTGTACAGGAAATGACGCGTCGTATGCGTACAGCGCAATTTCGTAGTCACAAGCAAAAGTGATTTTCTTATGTATGAAATTAATAAAATATAAATAACAACATGGATTATCTTATGATAACAATTTTTTTGTACATTTCGTCAGAAAATACATATTGTACGCAAAAACTAATACGCGCCGGAATGTCGCAGCGTTTTGTTGACCACGCACAGTGCTCAACAAAAATAATTTTTCTGATTGCGTAAAACCAAACGCTCGCCAGAAAAGCGTATCGCAGCTTTGTGCACCCGAACGCCGGCGCGTTGGCAGCGTTCTATTTTCACCAAAATCACCGCTATTACAGAAGAATCGCAGCTGAATAACCGCCGAGTGTCGCCGTGACGGTCTCATTGCTCTTCTAATAATAACTAGCAGTGCTTTCCTCATTCTTGCCGCCCAACAGCTCGATTGTCTTCATCGCATTGTTCCCATATCGGTGTGGAACTGCTTGCGCTGGGAATGCGCTTTGTGCCGCTTTGCGAGAACAGGTCTGCCCATCAATGGCCGAAGTCGCACAGACGTAGACTGATACCGCAGCTCCCGCAGTAGGGATAAAGTCTCCAGCACGGTACTCGGTGTTTGCTATCTGTTTTCCGGCAACGGTCAGCGCACATACATGACAGTATCACACTGATGATATATATGACTTTATCCTGTGTGAAGGTGCCGGATGTTGTTGTATTTTTATTATATGAATACCGACACTTTGCGGAGCATCCTTGCACATAATATAAAACGGCGGCGCAAGGAACTGCACTTAACTCAAGTCAAATTAGCAGAGTATGCCGGAATATCCGAACCATATATGAATGACATAGAACGATGTCAGACATGGGTGAGCGACAAAACACTGACAAACCTTGCCCGGGCATTACACATCGAAGTATACAAACTCCTGATTCCGCATAAGGAATCGCGCACAGAATCAGGAGAAGCGGATATATCAGGCCGCGCCTATACATTGATGAGCGCTAAGAAAAAAGATCTGCACAAATATATCGACCAAACCTTTGAACTGGCGATACGTGAAATCATTCCGCTGTACAGCAGTTCGCAGGGGAACGGCATTCCCCACGCAGATAGCGCGGAAGACCAGTCTACCGACTGAAAACGACAGACGCTTGTTGCACCACCGATGCACGGCAGACGCTTGACAGGTTCACTGCCTAACTGCTATACTAGTACTGCTATGAAACACATCCGCATACAGAATGCAGCGTGTTCACTTTTTGTTTTCGCGCCGGCCTACGGTTATTATTATTGCCACAACAACGCTGACAAAGAGTGCAGACGGTATGTGTAGACATACATCGTGTTTTACCGACGGGTATTACCAGGGAACTCTGCAAAGGGTTCCCTTTTTTATTCTGTGAAACAAAAACAACAGCGCGCGGCGAACAGCAGCCGGCGTTTTGCAGAGGAGGCAGACAATGATTATTATTTTAAAAAAGGACACCCCCGGACAGCAGATGAACGAATTCATCGACGTTTGGAAACAAAAAGGTTTTGGTGTGCACGTTTCGCACGGAGCAGATGTAACAATCGTCGGCTTACTCGGCGACACGTCGTCGCTCATTCCGGAACAGATTGAAGCGTTTCCGATCGTTGAATCGGTACGACGCGTGTCGTCTCCGTACAAGATGGCGGGTCGCGCATTTCACCCTGACAATACCGTCGTCACCGTCGGCGATGGAAACAACACAGCGTCGTTCGGCGGCGATACAGTGAGCGTTATCGCCGGACCGTGTTCGGTGGAAACCGAAGAACAGATTGTCGGCATTGCGCAGAGCGTCAAACGGGCGGGCGCCCGGCTGCTGCGCGGGGGGGCATTTAAACCGCGCACGTCGCCGTACAGTTTCCAAGGGCTCGGTGCGCAGGGACTCGCGTTTCTCAAAACAGCAAAAAAAGAAACCGGGCTTCCCATCGTAACAGAACTGATGGACGTGCGGCAACTCCAGTACTTTGATGACGTAGACATCATTCAAATCGGCGCACGCAACATGCAGAACTTTGACTTACTCAAAGAAATGGGAAAAGTCAACAAACCGATTCTACTCAAACGCGGCATGGCGGCTACCGTGCAAGAACTGCTCATGTCGGCGGAGTACATCATGGCGAGCGGGAACGAAAACGTCATTCTGTGTGAACGCGGCATTCGCACGTTTGACCATTACACTCGAAACTGTCTGGACATCAGCGTTATTCCGTATCTCAAAAAGGTGAGCCACCTGCCGATCATCGTCGATCCGAGCCACGCCGGGGGGGTGAACTGGATTGTGCCGACACTTGCAAAAGCCGCTGTTGCCGCCGGGTGTGATGGGTTGATAATTGAAGTACACAACAATCCCGCGACAGCACTCTGCGACGGCGAGCAATGCCTGATTCCCGATGAACTGAACACGTTGCTGCCGGTGCTTTCACAGCTTGCCGCAATTACGGGACGCACTGTATGACAGACCTCCGTAACCTGACCTACGGCGTCATCGGGCTCGGAATGATGGGCGGCTCAATCGCACAGGCGATCAGGCAGACAGTGCTCGGTGCGTCGGACGGAAACGGGCATATCCTTGCTTGCGACAAAGACAGCACGACGCTCACTGCAGCGCACGCGTGCGGCCTTATCGATGAATCCTATCCGCCAGAACAGGCCGGCCGTTTGCTTGCAACATGTGATGTGGTGTACGTCTGCTTGTACCCGCAGGCGACAGAACACTTTATCACCGCACACATGGCAGCGTTCAAACCGGGCGCGGTCATAACTGACATCAGCGGCGTAAAAGCAGCGCTCGTTCCCGCCATCAACCGCGCCCTGCGGCCGGATATCGACTTTGTACCGGGACATCCAATGGCAGGAGGAGAGAAAGAAGGCTTTGTGCATGCAGACGCCGCTTACTTTACCGGCCGGAACTACCTTATCATGCCGCAGCCGTACAACCGACCGGAAAGCATCGCGCTGATACGGTCACTTGCCGCAGCGATGGGCTTTACGCACATCGTAGAAACTGACTGTGTGCAGCACGATCACACCATCGCATTTACCAGCCAGCTCTGCCACATACTTGCAGCAGCGCTCGTGGCAAGCGCAGAGCATGAACAGGTCACCGAATTCGGCGGCGGCAGTTTCGAAGACTTAACCAGAATCGCAATGATAAACGCACCGCTCTGGACGGAACTTTTTCTCGCAAACCGAGCAGAACTCCTTGCACACATCGACCGGTTTAGCGAAACGCTCGCCACGTTTCGGCAGACGATTTCCGACAACGACGACGCACGCCTGAAAGCGCTCCTCGGTCAGGTACGAAACCGTCGGAGCTCCATGGAAACGTACAAGCAGAACGGCTAAAAAACTTCTGGCTGCCTGAACAGCGGCACACACGTAGTAATACGCCGACCGTTGACTGTCTGGTTTGACGAAGCGGCACGAGCGCTTTATATATTCAGATAACACTATATTTTAGTAAAAACGAGTTAACGCGAACTACCAAAATAATAAAGAAAAGTTCCAGCAGGCAGGAAAAATTTATTGCCAACAGCGGGCAGGAAAAATCTAGCCCAAAAAAATAAAAAAATTTTCTAAAACTACTTGATATTATACAGAGAAACATATATACTGGTGTTACTATATATAATAACACAACAAACGCTGTGTACGGCAGCCAACCGACCGGTCATCAAACAGGCTTGGTCGTGCCGGAAATTTCATCAGGAGGAACAGATGAGTGAAATGATTCCAAACAAAATCTATTTGACCGAACAGGAGATACCACAATCATGGTACAACGTGCGTGCAGATATGAAAACGAAGCCGGCGCCGTTGATCCATCCCGGTACGCACCAACCGCTTACGGCAGATGACTTACGGCCGATATTCTGCGATGAGCTTGTGGCACAGGAGTTGAATGAAACAGACCAGTTCATTCCCATCCCAGAGGAAATCCGCAGTTTTTATCGCATGTATCGTCCCGCGCCACTGATGCGTGCTTACGGTCTTGAAAAAAAACTCGGCACGCCGGCACACATCTACTATAAATTCGAGGGCAACAACACGTCGGGCAGCCACAAGCTAAACTCTGCGATCGCGCAGGCGTACTACGCAAAAAAGCAGGGGCTCACAGGCGTAACCACGGAGACCGGAGCCGGACAATGGGGTACCGCGCTGGCAATGGCATGCGCCTACTTCGAGCTCGACTGCATTGTCTATATGGTGAAAATATCGTATGAGCAAAAGCCATTCCGTCGCGAAGTGATGCGCACCTACGGCGCAACCATTACGCCGTCACCGTCGGATACGACAAACATAGGACGAAAAATCCGCACGGAATTCCCCGGTACAACGGGCAGTCTCGGCTGTGCAATTTCAGAAGCGGTGGAGGCCGCCACAACAAACAGCGGGTATCGGTATGTGTTGGGCAGTGTACTTGCGCAAGTGCTGCTGCACCAGTCGGTCATCGGGCTTGAAACAAAAACTGCGTGTGACAAATACGGCATTGTACCGGATATCATCATCGGCTGTGCGGGCGGCGGCTCAAATCTTGGCGGATTAATCGCACCCTTTATGGGAGAGAAACTCCGCGGGGAAAAAGATTATCGCTTTATCGCCGTAGAACCGGCATCGTGCCCGAGCTTTACGCGCGGCAGATATGCGTACGATTTTTGTGACACGGGTAACGTTACGCCGCTCGCAAAAATGTATACGCTCGGCGCGCGCTTCATCCCATCGGCAAACCACGCAGGCGGCTTGCGCTACCACGGCATGAGCTCCGTTCTCTCGCAGCTGTATCACGACGGCTATCTGGAAGCACGCGCGGAAGAACAGACAGCGGTATTCGCGGCGGCAAAACAGTTTGCCCGCGCGGAAGGCATTCTTCCGGCACCGGAAAGCAGCCACGCAATCAAGGCCGCGATCGATGAAGCGCTCGTCTGCAAAAAAACCGGCGAAGCTAAAACGATTCTGTTCGGACTGACCGGAACAGGCTACTTTGACATGAAAGCATACGAGCAGTTCAACGACGGCACCATGACCGACCACATCCCTACCGACGAAGAACTGCAGCACGGTTTTGCAGCCCTTCCGCAGGTTTCAGAAAACGGCTAACCGTTGGCTGCCCGCGCATTGCGGATAGTCAACAAGCAGAAAAAAATATGTGGCGGAGAGTCTACACGCCAGCGCACAACGCGGATACCCTTGAAGCACTGTGTATCGCTGTGAGGCACTCGTTTACCTGATGCACCACAGCGCTCGATATCGCGAACGCTTCAGGGGTGTTCCTACCGGTCGCATCGTTCTGGAAGGCAATCACACGCGGTGCATCGCACTGAAAACGCGTTCGTTCATAATATGAATTTCAACATCCATGGCGCTCGCCACGTCTCGCAGCGACGTACGCACCGCCTCAATCGTAATGTCCGCATCGTCAAGATTCACCATCATCATCATAACAAAGGTTCCCGACAAAATTGTCTGCGAGATATCCGCAATATTGATGCGGTGCTCTGCTAAAAAAGAGCTGACGCGCGCGATAATGCCTGTTTTGTCACTTCCCACAACGGTAATGATAGCGTTCATTTTAAAAATCATAGTAGCATTTTTTCCACTGCGGTACAAGAGCGATTCACTCCATCGTGTCGGTGTGCGCGTCGTTCCAAAAGCACGCCCCGTTCCGCAAAAAACGAAAACGGCTGACGGTTCCGCGCGTTTTCAGCCCATGAGCCGCTGGAGAAACGGCGGAATTCTGCCGAAAATAATATTACTACGCTATGTCTACCGGCGATTACAAAAAACCTGACTATTGGTCGCACAAAGCGTTTGCAGAAGGGTATCCGGCGCGGTCGGTGTATAAACTCAAGGAGATTGACGAAAAATTTCACCTGATACCGAAAGGGGCAGCGGTGCTTGATCTCGGCGCCGCTCCGGGAAGCTGGACCTTGTATGTGCTCAACAAATTCGCCGGATCGGGGCAAGTCGTTGCCTGTGACCTGCAGCCGCTCGCCCCGCACATAGCGGCTGACAACCTGGTGTTTTTGCACGGTGACTTGAACGACGCAGCAGTCCGCGAGCGTATCCGTTCGTTCGGTCCATTCCGCGCCGTGCTGTGCGATGCCGCGCCGCCGACTACGGGCAATCGGGTAGTTGACACCGCACGGTCAGAGCAAATTGTTGACATGGCGCTGTGGTATGCAGAACAGCTGCTCGCCCCCGGTGGTAACTGTACGGTAAAGCTGTTCCAAAACGGCAGTCAGCAGGCGGCGCTCAAAAAGATGCGTACGCTGTTTACGACGGCAAAGGGGTTTAAGCCAGAAGCCTGCCGCAGCGGCTCATTTGAAACATATCTAGTGGGAATCGATAGGAAATGACCATGGGAACCTTGCATAAAAACACGCGCTGGCGTATAATAAATCGTCTTTTTAAACAAAAAGGAGCCGACGGAAATCCGTCCGGCAATCATAAAGTGCCTATGATGAACAGAAACTCGCATCACACCGCAGCCACAAAACGCGCAGTCTCGTACGCCATAAAAATCATCAGTGGTATGGCAGTGTGTTTTGTGGTGTGGGCAGTGATTTTAGAAACCATCCGCTGGGCAACGCGCCGTGACACAGCGAACGGCGTCGGCGGACTTGAAATGAGCACCCCCCACTTTATAACAGAGACAATGCCAGCTGGCGACATCACTCCAGAAACGGACGATACGTCTGATATGTTCTTAACGTATCAGACGTATCGCGTCAAAGCCGGCGACATGATCGGCATCATCGCAGACACCTATGGCATCACGCAGGACACAATCATCAGTGTCAACGGTATCCGCCAATCACGCCTGCTGCAGATTGGGCAATACCTCAAAATTCCGTCGCATCCGGGCGTCCTCTATACAGCGCGTAAAAACAACGAACCGCTTTCGGCGATTGCAAAAAAATACGAGGTAAGCCTTGAACGATGTGCGGCTGTCAATGGGCTCACTCCTGATGCACAGCTTGCAGAAGGCACGACGATTTTCGTACCGGATGCACAGCTCGACTGGGCAACGCTACAAGAAATCAATGGCGACCTGTTCGTAAAACCGCTGCACGCACGGTGGTGGCTTTCGTCCCACTACGGATGGCGGAAAAGTCCGTTCTCCGGCGCGCGGACATTCCACAGCGGTGTGGACATGGCAGCTGCTCACGGTACGGCGGTGTACGCTGCGTTGTCGGGGCGCGTTACCTTCACCGGATTCAACGCAACATACGGCAACTACATCGTCATCGCCCACCACTCCGGATACAGCACGCTGTACGGACACTTGAGCGCAATCACGTGCAGCAAAGGGCAATACGTCGATACAAAGACGCTCATCGGCCGCGTAGGAAATACCGGCTTGAGCACGGGACCGCACCTACACTTTACGGTGATGAAAAACGGAAAGACGGTCAACCCTGTTGTACTGTGGAAATAACTGCACATGAACTGTACGCATATCATTTTTGATTTAGACAATACGCTCTACGCTCCGACGGATGCGATGGATGAAGGAATTCGAACGCGTATGATTCGCGCGGTAGCAGACTATTTCGGCACATCGTATGATGCTGCTGTCGCGCTGCGACAGAAACAGCTGCCGTATTTTTCCACGACACTTGAATGGCTGCGCTCGGAAGGACTGCCTGACCCAGAACGCTATTTTGCACAGGTGCATCCAGCGCACGAAGCAGATGAACTCGCCTTCGATCCGCACCTGCGCCCGCTTCTGGAATCGATTCCATTGCCAAAATCGATACTGACCAACGCACCGCGTGAACATGCGGAACGCGTTTTGGCAAAACTCAATGTTTCCGATTTATTTACGTCGATTACGGACATCCGCGACTGTGCGTTGCAGGGAAAGCCGTACCCTGCCGCATATCGTCTGGCGCTGGAAAGAGCCGGCTGTACGATTGAGCACGCGCTTTTCCTTGACGACCAGTACAAATATACTGCCGGCTGGGAAGCGCTCGGTGGTGTGGCCGTTCTAGTCGGCACACAAAACGGCACACCCCTGCACGAGTCAGCACTGCCGTCGTCGACCAAAAAAAACACACGCGGCAAGACAGTCCGCATTGATTCCGTATACGAGGTGCCCGCACTCTTGAAACGCAGTGACGATTTGTAGTATACTGATGCGCACGGGGATATAGCTCAGTTGGTAGAGCATTTGGTTCGCAATCAAAGGGTCGTCGGTTCGAATCCGATTATCTCCATTCTACAAACAGATGATGCATGCCCTGCCGCAGATCGTGTTGTTTTAGCAGCACGGTCAGGGCAGCAGGTTTGACACAAGCCATACGAAAACAGATTTTTGCTTCACGTACGCTCTGGCAAGTTTCCGTATCTGCGCATCACTTTACAACATCAGAAAAAACGGTACGAACCTGAAAGCGCCATCTCCACGCCGTGCTGCGTATTACCGGCACGATTACCCGCATTGACAGCAACTGCATAGCTGATGTACGCCGCGAGTGTAAAGTGCGGCGTAAAGCGATAGTCGCCTTCCAGCTTGACGCGGTTCGTGTACTGCGGTGTACCGCTCGGCGTCATACGGTTTGCTTCCTCTTTGCCATTGGTAACTTCTGTCGGGTAGTACGGGTCGGTACGTTTTGTCCGTCGGTCAGACTCATAAAAAATAGTGTCGATAAACGCATTTTCGCCCTGTGCCGACCACACGTACGATAAATAGGCCGACCATCTACCGGGCATCTCGTAGCCAAATTTGACGGCGGCGGCAATCGAATCAGGACCGAACGGTGTGCCGATCCACTGATTGACGTTCGGACAGTCTGCGGGAATAACGAGCCCGCGTGAGCTGTACAGCGAAGAATCCGGCGTGTGCTTGATGTACAGCCACGGCAACGTGTACACGCCTTCTATGCCGCCATGAAACGCGCCGCGAGCAAACGGCACAAGAAATTCTCCGCCAACCTGAAACCCGAAACTGTTCGGTTCAGTGACATGCTCCAGTTCAGTGAGCGCTCGTATTTCATTCTGGGCATAGAGCACATACAGGCGCAGGTTGCTCACGGGCACATAATCAAGTGAAATCCCGACATAGGCACAGCAGTCATTGACCGTAAGGTTGTAATCAGTCCAATAGCTGAACGAATGCATAATCATCAGCGGATTTAAAAACCGCAGCTCAAACGGCGCATTGATGTACGCGCCTTCAAGGATGCGCACCTGCACCTTGCGGAAAAAATTAAAATTGAACTCATGCGTGTATAAGTATTTGTTTACACCCGTCTGCATGACGTCGAGCGTGTATTTTATCTTCGGTGAAAAAAAAGAAAGCCGTGCATACCCGTTGTTTTCAAACCGTTCCGATTGAATGATGCTGCCAGTCTGCGTTCGACCGACCGACCGACCGCCGCGTCCCACCTGCACGTTGAACGTGGCCGCTCCTTTTATGGGCACACCAAAACTCGCGTATGCTACCTGTGGCCAGTCAAACTCAAACGCTTCCGCTATGGTTTTGTCAAAATTGATGGGCGCGTTGTGCCAGTTGTTCGACGCGCGGTGTATCGACCAATAGTTTCTGCCCAGAAAAAAATCTGCATCAAAATATGCGTAGTCGGCAACCGAAAAATACAGCGGAAACGAAAAGAAATTGTCCCGGAAGTGATATAAAAATGACCAGTCAATTTCAGGATTGCTTCTGTAGTACAACTCAGGGGTAACGGTAATTCCGACCCCCTCAGTAACCGCACGGGACGTAAACGACAACCCGTGTTCATCACACCAATCGAGTACCCGCTCATATTGCCTGTGCCCGTGCGGAGAAAGCGCGTCACGGTCGACGTCTTCCATATACAATTTGAGTTCCGCCACCGAAAGCGGCGCCGTGTAGATAAAGGCGCTCCGTCCCGATTCAAGGAATATATCGTTTACGGCATCCAACACCCAGTGACCGGCAGGCACCAGCTTTTGTGCGGTCTGTGCCGTTCCCGCAGCAACGCCCCACAGACAGAGCGCCAGAACAATGACGTGTAAACGGAATCGCATAATACTTTATTATGCTATATTTTACTTTTTTTATCTATAACGTTTTATCGCCGTTGCACTGACTGCCGGCAGTACGGAGAGGATTGCCGCCTGCGTCTTCACCATAGCATATTAGACTTTGTGGGGAGCAGAACGCAGCCTTCGGCTGCTACTCGGTACACCGCCCCTGCACGGTTTCATTCCGTCGCGTTCGCTCCGGAACGCAGCAGCCATCCGGCCGCTGCGCCGTTTCGGTGCGGGCTCGGATTATTCCGCAGATTCACAGTCGGTCGCCGCGTGGCAAAAAAATGTCGCCTGCCGACGGCAGGCGACGCAAAAAGGAGAAAGCAAATGGGACCATGAGTAACACCCATAATCCATACGATAAAAACGAAAAGACGGTGGCAGGTTACACAAAAAAACGCTACAATGAGCATATGCATCGAATTTTATTTGTCTGCCACGGCAACATCTGTCGGAGCCCCATGGCGGAGTTCATTATGAAGGATGCGGTGCGCCGTGCGGGATGTGCGCGTGACTTTGAAATCGCTTCGGCAGCGACGAGCACTGAAGAACTCGGGCACGACACGCACCCCGGAACAAAACAGCAGCTCGACGCTCACGGCATTCCCCATACACCTCGGCGCGCACGGCAGCTCACCGCACACGACGGTGCGCACTACGACCTGCTTATCGGCATGGATGGAGAAAATCGTTTTTATATGCGGCGCATCTGCGGTACAGACGCCGAGCACAAGATACACCTCCTTTTAGAATACTGCGGAGAATCACGCGACGTGGCGGATCCGTGGTACACCGGCAATTTTACACAGACATTCGCTGACATAGACCGTGGCTGCCGGGCGCTTTTAGCCGCGCTGACCAAACAGTAAACCGGCGCCGCGCGCTCCAAGAAACTGCCGCATACAGAGCGTCAAACGCAGCACACCGTATGCGGCAGTTTCCCCTGCACCGCAGCTCTCTGGCGTCCACTGCCCGGCAGTACGCCGTCAATGCTCTGCGTGTGGAGCAGCCATCATCTCCGGATTCACGGCAGCATCGAACGCTTCCGCCGTCAAAAAACCGAGCGACACGCACGCATCTTTGAGCGAACAGTGCTCCGCGTACGCTTTGTGCGCCACCTGCGCCGCCTTTTCATAACCGATGTGCGGATTGAGCGCAGTTACCAGCATGAGCGACCGGTACAGATTGTCGCGCATCACAGTTTCGTTGGCACAGATCCCGACGGCGCAGTGGCGCGTGAACGACACAATACTGTCTGCGAGCAACCTGACCGATTGCAAAAAATTGTAGGCAATCACCGGTGCAAAGACATTCAGTTCAAAATTCCCCTGACTTGCAGCGTACCCGATCGCTGCGTCGTTTCCCATAACTTGCACGGCAACCATCGTGACGGCCTCACACTGCGTGGGGTTCACCTTGCCCGGCATAATCGATGAGCCCGGCTCGTTCTCCGGGATAGAGATCTCCCCCAGTCCGCAGCGCGGCCCTGAAGCGAGCCACCTGACATCGTTCGCAATTTTAAACAGATCGCAGGCGAGCGCTTTAACAGCACCGTGGGCAACCACCAGCTCGTCCCTGCTCGTGAGCGCATGAAACTTGTTCCCTGCGCTCGTAAACGGCATACCGGTGAGCGCTGCTACCTCTTCGGCAGCACGCAGCGCAAAACCGGCAGGCGCATTGAGCCCCGTACCAACCGCGGTGCCGCCGAGCGCAAGCTCCTCCACGAACGGGAGCGTGCGCTCCAGCAGCGCTTTGCTCTGTTCAAGCGATGCCCGCCACCCGCTGATTTCTTGGCTGAATTGCACCGGGACTGCATCCTGCAGGTGTGTCCGCCCCGTCTTAACGATGCCCGCGTGCCGTTCCTCCTGCTCTTTGAAAACGGTGGTGAGCGCGTCAATCGCAGGAAAAAGCCGTTCGCGGACAGCCATCACCGAAGCGATGTGCACAGCGGTGGGAAACGTATCGTTGCTCGACTGACTCATATTGACGTCGTCATTCGGATGGATGAGCCCCGTTCCCGCCCGCTCGTTCGCACAGTGCGCAATCACTTCGTTTGCGTTCATGTTGGTGTGCGTACCGCTTCCCGTCTGCCACACCACGAGTGGAAACTGCGCGTCGAGCGCGCCGCTGATGATGTCGTCACAAACAGAGCAGATCGCCGCACACTTTTCTTCCGTCATCACCTGAGGAAGAAGCGCACGGTTTGCACGGGCTGCCGCCTTTTTCAGTATGCCGAATGCGCGGACGATTTCCGTGGGCATCGGTTCGTGCCCAACTCCGATGCGAAAGTGAGAGCGGCTCCGTTCTGTCTGCGCGCCCCAGTATGCGTCACTGGGAACACGGACGGTTCCCAAAGAATCGTGTTCTGTGCGGAATTGCTGTGCCATAGGTGCAGTATAGGACGCAGCAAAAAAAAAGTGAAGCGGCCGGGCGCCCACCGCTACAGAAGCAGCGATCGCCTCACAGCGGGGGACGGTGTTCCGCGTATTCGCTGTTCGCTGGCACCACCGCGCCGCCGGCCGCGTACCATCCTTGCGGCGTACCCGTTGTGCTCCTGCACGCCAAGGGCACCCGTTTTCGGTCGGCGCTAAAAAAACGTCCGTGGTTGCAAAAAGCTTGCTGAAACGCTGACAGCGCTCTATACTGTCTGATATGAAAACTCATATCTACTGCTGCGTGGCGCTCGGTGCGCTTTTGTACGTCGCGTCGTGCGTGACAACAGCTCCGGTAAAGAAAGCTGAAGAAGCACTGCCATTCGTCAATACGGAACTGTCCGCCGACGGCCGGCTCTATTCTGTGCGGGTGTTCTCCACGCTGACCGATGTACAGATTCTCGACGCCCGCACGCGACAGGTGCTCGCGCGTGTGCCGGAAACCGCGTTCCACTACGACACGCTCACCACGGAACTGGTGTTTATACCGGGTGCGCAGGAGAAACGGCCGAACGCAGTGTACCATATCGCGGGCATTCCAGCACGGCCGGCGCAGTTTGTACTCGCGGGGTATGACGCACGACTCGGTATGCCGGGAGTGTTCTGTAGTGGTGCTCCGCTCAAACGCGGCACCGACTACGTGTTCAACCCGCAGACAGCAACGCTTTCGTTCAGTCCCGCGTACGACATCGAACAGCTACCGTACATGGTAGTATGGATGACGACGACCGGTGCGACTACATACAGCGATAACATCGACGGCG
>JAFUFE010000032.1 GCA_017470085.1 Treponema sp. | reverse complement strand
GTCCGCGCGATATGGCCGATGCGCCGAAAGAGCAGCGTTCCCAGACCGAACAAGAACGCGCCGTGCGGCACGAAGCGGAAGCTCGTGCTGCCGCAGTTGCGGCGTTCGTCGATTCGCTTTCAGTGCACGAACAGGTGTGTCAGCTGTTCATCGTCAATGTGGCAGGCAATACCGATTTTACTCCCGTTGAATCGTACGACGGCGCGCCGCTCATTCCCGGAGGCTATCTTTTCTTTTCATACAATATCGCAGACACGCCGGAAAAAATCATCGCGTTCACCGATTCGATTGCGGCGTTTTGTGCGGCGCACGAAGCCGTTATGCCGTTTCTTGCGATTGACCACGAAGGGGGAACGGTCAATCGGCTGCGGCAGGTGGTATCTCCGTTTCCTGCCGCTGGCGCTGTAGCAGAGCGCCTTTCTGTTTCTGATGCCGGCGCGCTCTTTGCATTTCAGGCGGAACAGCTTCGCGCGCTCGGCTTTACCATGAACATCGCTCCGGTCGTTGAAGTGCGCACCGATGACAACCGTGCGTTTTTGGGGACGCGGAGCTTCGGTAACGAGGATGCGGTGCGCGCGTACGGTACGGCAGCGATCACTGCGTTCCAAAATCACGGCGTTGCAGCAGTCATCAAACACTTCCCGGGAAATACGAACGTCGATCCGCACACGGGACTGCCAGAGATCGCGCTGTCAGAAAGCGAATTGGAAACGCGCGTTTTAGCGCCGTTTTGCGATCTGTTGGCGTGTCGCCCGGCGGGAATAGTGATGTCGCATGCGCGGACGAAAGCGGTTGACGCCGGTGTGCCAGCGTGTCTTTCTTCAGTCTGGGTAAACGATACGGTGCGTGATTCGTTCGGCTACGGAGGGCTTATCCTGTCGGATGATATTTTTATGGCAGCGCTTCAAGACAACGGATATCCACCCGCCGTCGCTGCCGTTCGTGCGATTGAGGCGGGGGTGGACTGCATTATGATTTCCGAAAAACGGTTTCTAGACAGTGTTACCGTGCTCGTTGAAAAAGCAGAAGAAGATGCAGCGTTTGCCGAACGCATTCAGGAGTCGTGCCGGCGTGTCCTTGCGGCAAAAGCGGCGTACGGCGTGATCGCTGTTGTGCCAGCGGCGGATGGTTTTACCGTCTGCGGTACAGCGCCGCACGATCCAGTGTATGAACGGCTTTCCGCATTCAAGCGCGCATATACAGAGAACGCTGCGCTCATAGAGCGGACGTTTTTTCGTGGGGACGACCACCGTGCACTGGCGCGATAGGAATGCTGCTCGTAACAGGCTTCGCGGCGCCGCAGGATTCGACGCGTACTACCGTCAGTGTTACGGCGAACGATGGGATGCGCTCCGGCGCGCCCTGCTTGCACCATCCGCTCCAGTTTCGTACGATGCGGGTGGTGCACAGCCGTATGTCCTTGATGTTGCGAGCATTCGTGCAGCAGCGACACTGCCGTTGGCGGGAGCAGGGCGTCTTCTTGACCTCTGCGCTGCACCCGGCGGGAAGACCATCGTGCTTGCCTCTCGCATGGATGCTGATGCGACGCTCGTTGCAAATGACCGCTCACCTTCGCGGGTCAAACGACTGGCGTGCAGCTGTGCGTCGTGCTTACCGCCGGCGGTCAGTGCTCGCGTATCGGTGCGGTGCAGCGACGGCGCGCGCTGGGGACGAATGGCGGCGGAACAGTACGACCGTATTCTGCTCGACGCTCCCTGTTCCTCTGAACGACATGTGCTCTCCGATGCGCGACACCTTGCCCAGTGGTCGCCGGCGCGCGTCAAGGCCGTTACCACCATGCAGTGGGCGTTGCTTTCCGCCGCGTTCCGGCTGCTTGCCCCGAACGGTTTTCTGCTATACGCCACCTGCGCCGTACTGCCGCAGGAAAACGACGATATGATTGCGCGGCTTTTAACGCGCTTTCCCGACGCGTGTTGTGTTGAGCCGCCTGAACCATCTGTTCCCGTCAGTGCGTGCATTCCAATGCTGCCGGCTGCAGCTCACACCGCGCACGGCCGGATTATTATGCCGGATGAACAGTCCGCTGGCCCGCTGTATTATTCTTTGATTGCAAAACGGGCGGTCGGCCTCCACCCATAAAAACTGCATTCTGCCGGCGCACACGTATGGATTATTTTTTGCAGTCAGTGTATACTGACCATGTATGAAAACAGTGTGCTGTGAAGCGATAGTATAAAGTGGAACGTGCGTTATGAACAGACCGTTTTTTTCTAAGACACGAAAATTACAGCGCATCAGCGAAATTGAAAAGCGCCTGAGCACCATACAGGATATCGATATCTTGTTGGAGCAGGTTTTAACAGAGATGCGTTCAATTACGAATGCCGATGCTGGTTCTATCTACGTTGTTGACGGCGCCTATCTAAAGATAAAGTATGCTCAAAACGACACCCAGCAGCGGCGGTTAGCACCGGGAGAAAAATTGCCGTATCTTGCGTTTTCGTTTCCGATTGATGAGACATCCATCGCAGGATACGTTGCGCACTTTCGTCGCCCGCTCAATATCGCTGATGCGTACGCTATCGATGCGTCATGTCCATTCCATTTTGATCAGACCATCGACGAAAGCACCGGCTACCAGACGCGTTCGATTTACACCGTACCGTTAGCAATGGCAAACGGTACGATCCTTGGCGTGGTGCAGATTATCAACGCGCGTACAGCAACGGGAACCGTTACCGCATTTGACCGAGCGGCAGAAATCTATATAACGCATTTTTCCAAGAATGTCGAACAGGCGCTTCAAAATGCTTACCGAAATCAGAGTATGGTCAGGCGAATGCTCCGTATGATGGAGTTCCGAGATCCAAAAGAAACGTACCGCCACGTTGAGCGGGTTTCGCTTTTTTCAATCGAGATTTATGATCGCTATGCATTCAACGCACGCATTGCGCCGTCCGAAGCGGAAAAGTTTCGCGAAGTATTGATTGTAGCGGCAAAGTTTCACGACATCGGTAAGATTGGTATTTCTGATACTATTTTGAAAAAACCGGCGCGGTTGACGGACGAAGAGCGCGCCGTTATGCAGCAGCATACGTTTATCGGCGCAAGCCTGTTCATGCCGGCAGAATCTCCGCTTGATGAAATGGCGTCTGCCGTTGCACTCTATCATCATGATTGGTTTGATGGAACCGATGTTGGCTATACAGCGGTGCGTCGTGTAGCTGCTGCATCTGTATGGGAGGGAGATACGTCTTGCAAAGTAGGGACGGATATCCCACTTGCGGCGCGCATCGTTGCGGTGGCAGATGTGTTTGATGCATTGAGCCACAGCCGCTGCTATAAAGCGGCATGGGATGTAGACAGCGCTTTTGCTGAGATAGCACGGTTACGCGGCACACAGTTTGACCCAGCCGTCGTCGATGCGTTCATGGCGGTAAAAGACCGCATCTGCGCGATTCAGCATGCCTATCCTGACCGGGCGGCAGACGAACCGTCGGCGTAGCATTGCCGTTCCCGAACAACACGATTCAAAACGCGCTCAAAACACGGCGCAAACTGGGCGAATTCTTTTTTCCCGTACTGCTTTTGTTTTCTGCCGGTAAACCCGATGGCCGCGAGTGACAGATCATATGCTCTGTCCCGCAGTTTCTGTTCAATGGTGTCTTTAGTGAATTCACTGCCGCGGTTGTTGATAACCGAAACGCCGTGCGCTATGAGCCGTGCAGCAAACGGGATGTCGTGTGTTATGACAAGGTCGCCGGGGTGTACCCGTGCGCTGATGTAATTATCTGCTGCGTCGGGAGTCTGTTCAGTGACGATCATTTCAAACAGACAGTCCGGGCCGGCTTCCGGCAGCGGGGCGTTTGCCACAACCGTTACCGGAAGCGCACGGCGTGCTGCCGTTTGATAGACGTGCTGCCGGACGATATGCGGGCAGGAGTCTCCATCGATCCAGATATGGACGGGTGTCATGAAAGCGCTTTATCGATTTTATCGATAAGCTCAAGCGTAATGCGTTCCGCCTCCGTCGATTCCGTCAATCCGTCGGACTGCGCCCCGCCGCCGTCCTGCTGTGCGCGTTTTATTTTTTCCTTATACAATTCATCACACAGCATCAGACCACTCATAATGGCCACCTGCACCGGCTCTTTCAACCCGCCGCCGGATTGCACTTCGTCAACAATCTGCGTGTAGTAGCCGAGCAGCTTGTTCAGATAGTCGTCCGGTTCGTTTGCGCGGATTGCAAACGATGTACCGAGCAGATCAATCGTAAGCGTTCCCATCAGAATATGTCGAATTCGCCATTCGGCGCGGGAGCAGCATCGGCACCGGTGTGCGGAGATGCAGGGGGTGGTGCAGTTCGTGCTTTTGCCGGTGCTGCCGATTCACCGCTGGCAGCTGCCGCCGGGTCGGCTGCATTCAGAATGGTATTTTCGATGGCGTTTAATCGGTCTAACGCTTTCAGGATACCGTTCTCTATCTTGCTCTGATCTTTTTCAAAGGCAGAGAGCTGTTCCGATTTGTGCGAGAGTGATTGCGACAGCTCGGCACATTTCGTACGCAGCGCATCATTTTCTGCCTGTAGTGCGGAAATTTTTTCCACCGCACTCTCTACTTTCTGTTGCAGGAGAAGAATTTGATCGAGCGAAATCATATCACACCTGTAATGCGCGTTTTGCCGCGTCTACGACAGCCTTAAATGCCGCAGGATCCTCTATCGCCATGTTTGACAGTGCCTTGCGGTTCAGTGCGATGCCCGCTTTAGTACAACCGTCGATGAATCGCGAGTAACTCAAACCTTCACCGCGCACTGCCGCATTGATGCGCGTTATCCACAGCGAACGGAACTGTCCTTTCCGGTCGCGGCGGTCAACATATGCGTGCACTAATGCTTTGGTAACGGCGTCCTTTGCCGCTTTATAGTTCGTGCCGCGGCGTCCCCTGAAGCCCTTTGCGAGCTGTACAATTTTTACCCGACGGTTTTTCCGCTTTGTTCCGTCAACTGCTCTTGCCATATTATGCTCTCCTAACACACGCTGCGTCTGCCCGTTTGATTTGTGGCAGGGCACGTCTGTTGCGTTATCGAATTTTTCTCAAAAACACTGCACCATAGTACCGGCATGGTTCCTCATTGGGAAATAATCACCGCTGGTGAACACCGATGCTGTCGTTTTTGTCAGCATCCCCGTCTGTCTGTACGGGAACGTTCCGGGCAGCCGCACATTGTCTTGTTCCCGGCGCACCCGGCAGGTGCGGTGCTGGCGGAACGGTTTGGCCGGTATTCCCTGCATACATCCCGCCATTTGGTATCAGTTCTGCCGCATCATCCGTACGGAAGCATCTGCTTTCTGACTTTATGCGCGTCTGCTTCTGCAAGG
>JAFUFE010000031.1 GCA_017470085.1 Treponema sp. | reverse complement strand
TCCTTGCTGGATTCTTTTAAGACATTCATATAAATGTTATCGCGCAAGTCCTCTAGTCTTGTAATCATGGTTGTAATGCCTGTCTTATGCTGTACCGCATAATCTACGGCATTATTCCAGTCCTGCTTTGTCTGCATTTCTGTGGGTAATCCAATCATGCTGCAAACTCCTTAACAAAAAGATTTATAGTCATCGTTTCGAATTCGCCAAACAGACGCTCTCCAAAAACGAATGTACCCCATGTAATTTGCCGCGTGCCATCTGCAATGGTGCCATCAACAAGGCGGCGGATGTAGATGTGTACGCCATCTTCTTTTGCCTCCGTGCCAATCGGTAGAAATTCCGTGTAGTTCCCGTTGGGTGTGGCAATAATCGTGTATGATTTTTCTGTGTTGTATGTCTTTCCAAGTTCTTCCCACGGTATGACCGTTTCTGCGCTCTGCACATCAATTTTGTGCCACTGGCTTATAGATGCAGTTTCTATGAGCTGCACTACGGCATCTGCTATATCAGACCGTTCAATATTGTCCGGCTCGTTTAGCGGCTTGCGGGTTGTTTTTCCAAACGCACGGTAAAACAGTGCAGAAAACGCGCCTATAACATCGTTCATCCAGCGAACCTTGTATTCTGTGCCATCGCTGCTATCTTCTGTTGACGCATCAACCGCCTTGCCATACGGATATTTTTCGTCGGAAGAGTCAAAGTATTCGCTGTACGTGCTGTCTATTCTAATCATGAGATTCCTCCTGTATATATTTAATAAACATTACTGCTGTCATGTGCACAGGCTTTGTTTTTAATATTATGTATTCAATAAAATTTCTCCATTGCGCGGGAATATCAATCGTCTGCACGTATACAATTTGTTGGTATTTATTGCGATATACGCCACCGCACACATAAAAGCACGCCTCCCAATACGCTGTGTCAAGCGGAATTGAATAGGGTTGCTCTGTTCCGTTTCGCAAAACGGTAGGAACAAATGAACTATCTCCAATATAGCGTCCGTTCACAGCGTTTCTGTTGCCGTTGACCATCGTTTTGTTATTGTTCACGGCGGTATAAGCAATGTTGCTTTTTCTCGGATTTCCAACAGGTACATTTTCTACAACAAAAATGCCACTGTTGATTTTCCGTAGTAACTCTTGCAAATACTCGCTGCTTTGTCCGCCGCGTTTTATCTTCCAGAATAAATCAAGCAAGCCTCGCCGAATTGTGGGTGAGTACCCGCTTGTAAAAACAATGCCAAACTGTTTTTCCCACCGTGCAACTTCGCGTGTTGTTTCGGGGAAAATATCGGCGTATATCAAATCAAGTTGTTTGCGCTCGTCATCCGGCACAACGGCAAGTGCTTTTGCAAACCGCCTAAAAGAAGTGTCAACGAACGCGCGAAAAGCCTTTGCGCGCGGAAAAAGTTGTATAATCGTTTTGAATAATGACATCATACCTCCGTGCCGTTGATAAACAGGTGGCCCAGCGTTGCCAGTTCTCCTTTATCAAGCGTATATGATGCAAGCGCACTTTCATTGAAAAGCAGCTGGACGCTTCCAAAACTTTCTGTTTCATTAATTGCAATTTCATTTACAATGCTTGAGATATTGTTTGCTTCGATTTTGTCTTTGCGCGTGTCATCAACAGACAGCCCGCGTATATACGGCTCGCGTTCTTTCAGATAGTTTTTAATCTGCGATTTTGCCGTTTCTTTGATAACGGAAATATCCCCGGTGTAGCCGGTGATACGCACATCAAAACTTGTTTCTGAAATTGACTTGATATTTTTATATGTGCCGTCTTTGAGCGGGTCTAGTACCGCGCCCATCGGCTTGCGGGCAACGCCCGTTTCCATATTGTAGGTGCAGGCCTCGCCAACGGCGATTAAAAGGCTGCTTTCGGCAATGCGGCTGCCCGTCGTTTCTTCATTCGCGCACACATAAATAATAACGCCTGTTGCGCTGTCATCGTCATTGTAAATATATGTCTGGTACACGCCCGGCACATCTGCCGCCCATTCCCTGTAATCAGCGGATGCGCCGCCTTGCGGCTGTGTGCGCCAATGATTAGATACGCGGTTACGGTAGGAATTTTCACTTTCGCCGTCTACCGCTTCACTACTCACGGCAGTAATAACCGCGTCTTTTTTGACATTCCCCAGCGCGGCGACAAAAGATAAGGTATCGTTAATGGCAAGGTTTCCCGCCGTGCCGCTTTCAGCGCAATACACGCCCGCGTTAAACGATTCTCCTGCAAAAATCTGAATAGTCTGGGCAACCAGATACACCTTGTTTGTCAAGGTGCTTTTTAATTGTGTGCCAGAATATAAAAACCCGTCCGCAACCGCCGCGCCTGTAATCGTTCCTGCAAAAACGGTTGCACTTTCCGGGCTTCCCACGCCTATCAGCTCACCCCATTTTACAAGCGGTCTGATTTTCTTTCCGAATACTTCCACTTCTTCAAAACTGGCGGTGTCCGGGAAAATCTGTAAGAAAATCCACGCCTGTTGCTTGTAAAGAATTATCCACAAGCCAGCCATCACCTTGCATAACACGCGGATAAATGCTTTTGGCAAAAGCCGGAATTTCGTGTTGAATTTCTGCTCAAACCCCGCAACGGCAACATTGTATAATTCATCTGTTGTTTTGTTT
>JAFUFE010000002.1 GCA_017470085.1 Treponema sp. | reverse complement strand
TGCCGCCATTGTTCCAACCGACCGGACATTTCGTGCCGCGCATCCACAGCTTACTATAGAGCAACTGTTGACCGCGCTGTACGACGGAGCACATCCGGCTGCATATGCCGACCGCCTGATTGCGGATGCGGGGGTGAACATTACCCGGACGGAAACTGTTTCAGCGCTTTCAGGCGGCATGCTCCAGCGCCTGATTCTGGCGCGTGAGCTCGACCGGATGCCGCGGCTCATCATCTTTTGTGAACCGCTCCAAGGGCTTGACACCTATGCTGCCGAAAACGTGTGCGCGCTCATAGCACGGAAAGCCCGCGAAGGAGCCGCCGTCATCGTGTTGAGCGCAGCGGGATTTCCCGAAGCGCTGTGCGCTATACGCTACCGGCTCGACGGCGGGCGGCTGTTTCCAACGGACACGGCACAACGGCCGGCCGCACATACCGCTCCGCAGAACGGTGGGGCAAAAGTATGAACTGCAGCACGCATCGCCATATCGGACAGTGGAGATAACCCCATGAGCACAACGTACCGCCGCACGCATATAAAAGGAAAACAATTACTGTACCGCGCGGTGCCCTTTGCAGTCGGGCTCGCTGCTGCAATCATCATGCTGCTCCTGTTCGCGCCTGTTTCCCGGCTGCATACGGTGTGGCAATTTTTGTCAGGCGCTGTCACGTCGCGCTACTATATAGGGACGGTGCTCAACACCGCAACGCTCCTGATAACGGCAGCGCTCGGATCAGGAATCGCAATCACTGCCGGAGAATACAACATAGGCGGCGAAGGGCAGATATACGCAGGCGGTTTTACCGCTGCCGTTATACTCGCCCATGTGCCACTTCCGCCTGCCCTTGCGCTGGTGGCAGCGGGGCTCGCCGGATCTGGCGTCTCTGCACTGCTCGCATTGATTTCTGCCGCACTCCGCCACTTTAAAAATGCGAGCGTCTTGCTCACTTCATTTGTTGTTTCATCCGCTGTCATCCCGATTATCGACGGGCTCATTGCGGGGCCTGCTCGCGGTCAGACGGGTAACCTGCTCGCCACGGCGTTCATTCCTGAAAATACCCGCTTTCCCCGTCTCTTGCCGCCGGCACCGCTTTCGGCAGCGGCGGCCGTCATACCGCTGCTCTGTGTATGCGCATGGTGGTACCTCTACCGCACTACAGGCGGCAGAAGACTTCGCATCAGAGGGACGGCGCCGCTGTTCGCAGAATACTGTGGATATCCGCGGGCAGCGATGCTCTACGGCGCACTCGCGGCATCAGGGGCATTCCACGGACTGTGCGGATTCATCGCAGTGTGCGGCACGTACTTTACGTGTCACACCGGTTTTTATAGCGGTATTGGGTGGAACGCGCTGTCATGCGCGCTGATCGCACAATCCCATCCGATAGCGCTCATCCCCGCAGGACTCGTGCTGTCGTGGCTGTTTACCTCTGCATCACGGGTAGCAATCGCCAACAACTTTGGCTTTGATATGAACGCCCTTATCCAAGGGCTGATTATCTTCGCACTGTCGATAAAATCGATTCGGAGAAACAAGCGATGATGGATATCCTGATCATGGCGGCACCGCTCGTACTGGTGACCGTCGGTGCGCTCGTCAGCGAATACGCCGGTCGCATGGCGCTCTTTCTCGATGGAGCCATAAACCTCGGCGCTTTCTTGTGTTTCCTGTACACCGTACAGACGGGCTCCGTCACCGTCGGCTGCCTGCTTGCGCTCGGAAGCGTTACGGCATGTATCCTGCTGTGCGCACGCATCGTGGAACGTACAGACGCCGCGCCGTTTATCGCATCCCTTGCGGTCAACCTGTTCTGTAACGCACTCGTCTCGCTCCTGTCATCGCTGACGTTTGGAACGCGCGGCGTACTCACCGACAGCGCGTTTATTTTTTCTGTTCCGCAGGCACAGCTGTGGACAACGCTCGGTGCATATGTGGCAGCGACGCTCATCGTCACGTTGCTGTTTACCACGCGGTCAGGACTGTACCTGCGCATCACGGGTACGGACAGCGCTGTACTCATCTCGCGCGGCATCGACGCATCGTGGAACAGAACGCACGCCTGGTGCATCGCCGCAGCATGCGGAGCGCTCGCCGGCAGTTTTCTTGCCATACGACTGTCCTCGTTCGTGCCGAACGGCGCAGGCGGACGCGGATGGATTGCGCTTGCGTGCGTCTTCCTCGGCAAAAAACGTGTGCTCCCCGTCATCAGCGCGGCGATTTTATTCTGCCTCATCCAGTACGCCACCTACACGCTTCCAATTGTGCAACACATTGCGCCATCCCTCCTGATTGCGCTGCCGTATGTGGCCATTCTGTTTTTAATCGCCGCAGCGCCCGATACCAGCAGCAGTTAGCAGAGCAAACACGTGCGGACGCTACGGCAGAAAACAGTTTCTGCTGGCGATGGCGTAGCACCGGGCAGAGCAATTTTTATATGGCGCGTCCGCGCTCCGTGCAGAGCACTCCGCGCGGTCGGGCTGCTCCAGGTTGCGGCAGATGCCTCCAGCCTCCTCGTGCGCACGCCGTTAACGGCGCGCGCACTGCGGTGGCCGCTTCGCGCCTTCCGCATCCCTCGCGCAATGTGTACAACTCCCGCAAAAACGCTGCACGCGTTTTTGCAAGGAACATGACGCGCCTATTGTTACAAGACATTCTTTACAACATGCAGTATAATAAGTGCAGTTTGATAAGCCGTGTGCGGCGTATGCGTCGCGCTCGGCGAGGTAAAAGAATGAATACAAGGAAACATGCATTGATTTTGTGTGTCGCGCTGTGTGTTGCAGTAGCGTGTGCGGCAGGGAGCACAAACGCAGGTCAAACAAAGAATACTCATTCCGCTGCACAGCAAAAACACAAGGAGCTTTCTGTGAAGTTACATATTCGCGTGAACGACACAACGCTTACGGCAACTTTGAAAAAGTGGGGGAGCTGCCAGTAAGCCTTCCGCGCAACGACACGCCGACCGACACAGATGCGGGCGACATAATTTTGTATTTGGGCAAGCGGTTTGTCATTTACTACGATAAAAACTCGTGGAACTTTACGCCGCTTGGCAAAGTGGACGGCGTAACAAAAGCGGAACTAAAACGGATTCTTGGCGCGGGCAACGTAACGGCGGTGCTTTCTCTGGCAGAGTAGCCTGCAAAAGCCGCGCAATTTTACGTGCCCATCCCTTGTAAAAAACACAGAGCGCACTGTGTGTCGCGGCGCCGAAAAAACGGTGGCAATAAAAATAATTTCAGGCAAAGAGTAGCATTTCCTGTGGTGTACTCATTTGCTTTGCTTCTTTTAAATTTCTAAGATGTACTACGGCACCAAAATTTTGGAACGCGTTCTCAAAACTAACAAGGTTATCTCCCCAATATACCATTGCGCACGCCATTGGTGCTCCCTTGTTGTCTGTGCTACCGTTCACCAAAAAGCGCAGGCGTGTGTCATACAAAAAGCAAACGGCATCTGCTTCTCCAAACACAAATTCCTTCCAGTGAGTCGTATTTGTCGCAACAGGAACCAAGGCGATTATTTCAGCCTTATAACCTCTGTGGGAATAGGCACATTTGGAAAACCAGTCCTTTATCGTTGTACCGCGTGCCCTGTCCGCACCATAAGGCGGGTTCACATATATTGTCCTGTAATCCCATTCCTTATGCAGTCCGTCAGTATCGGGAAGTATGAATTCTGTTTTTGCATGAACGACGGAATCTTTGTTGGAGCATGGGTCAAGTTCTATCTCGCCACCAAACACCTTTTTTACGGCGGCAACATATTTGGGTGGCGTACACCAGTGTTGCGATTGTGAATTGACGCTTCTTCCTGCAAAGTCAGTAGTTGGCTTATTTGTCTGCATAGATTTCCTCCCAATTTTTCTGTGATAAATCAGACAATTCACTTCGTAAATCCACAAGTGACTTATTTTTTGGTGAAATGACATTGAACCAGCTTTCAATCCTTTTCATATTGCTCGCAAAATAATCGCAGAGCGAGCGGTCACTATCGTAGTCTATCCTTATCTTGGTAAAGACATTGCCCTTTTTGTCTGCGGAATAGCTTTTTTGAAATGCCGTCTTTATAGCGACATACCTTTTGTCAGGAGAAATAAGCAAGTCCGTTATGAATTCAGAGATTCCTTTGTCTGTCAGAAACAAGAGCCAGTCATACGACTGCGCAAGCACTTTCAATTCTTTATTGGGATTCTCTGATGTGAACCAGTTGCCGTGATTGCTTATAACCCCGACTGTTAGGATAAAGTTTTTGAGCAACGCTTTCTCGTCAGAAGCTATGACCTGCGAAAGTAGCTTATAATAATCGTCAATAATATAATCTGTATTGGACTTTTGGAGAAACCCTGCCAATGTGCCGTCTGCTTTTCTGACCCGCTGCAATGCAGAAACCGTCCGCGCCACATACGAGCCTTGCTTTGCCTTTTCAATAGTCTGCGGTCCTTTCTTAGAGCCTTCCTCTACGCCCACGCGTTTGCACTCGAACATCGCGAATGGACGGGCATACAGTTCGTACACGGAATAGCAGCCTTTCTTCGTATCGACATAGGCATTGAAAAAAGATTTTTCACTAGCGACCAAAGTACAGGCATTCCGAAGCACATTATCTTTTCCGATGAGCATTGTTGTTTTCTGTTTCGTTCCCGTAACAGGCAGGCAGAGAGTCTTTATAACTGCATTTCCACTGATAGGGACAGAATCCCTTTGGTATTGTCTTTCTGCAATTTTCTTGCTCCCATGAAGCGTAAATTCTACATTATGCGTTATCTCTTTGTTTGCAAATTCAGGAAGAGGACGCTCTATGGCGGCAAAAGAGTCAAGCTTCCATGCCTTTATGAGATAGTAGGTTATTATTTCAAGAAACGTGCCTAATGCCCGGCCTGCAGCCTTTTTCTTGTCCGTTGTGTAGCCAAAGACGGTTTCTGCCAGCAGGTTTTGCAATTTATCTACAGATTCATAGCCCATTTCATAAACCTCGTCAGAGATTGTAGCAGATTTTTGATTTTTTTTCTATAAAAGGGCTGGGACGTAATGATGGTTTTCAAAGGGCTTGTCACATCATACATCCCGCGCATAACCCCCCATACGCAGAATCAATTTTACTCTGTCCGCCGTACATCGTATACTGTAGGCAAGACTAACGACAAGGAGCAATCACTATGAAAAAGACGGCATTGACGGCACTATCAGCGATGCTCGTTGTGACGGCGGTGCTTTCTCTGGCAGAGTAGCCTGCAAAAGATTTGAAGCGCGCATCGCTTTGATGATTACCAGTATCCGTACTTTTTTCTGCACGCGACTACACACGCAAACACCACAACACACGACGCGATTTCTGCCGCGCCACCGCTCAGCCAGATGCCGTCTACTTGCAAAAAGCGTGGCAAAATCAAAACAGCGGCAACTTGAAAAACGAGCGTGCGCAAAAACGATATGAGCGCGGAAACGAGCCCATCGTTGAGCGCCGTAAAAAAAGACGAACCGATGATATTGAAGCCCATGAGCAGATAGGTGAACGAATACAACGTGAACGCGCGTCGTATCATGGCAAAAAGTTCTGCATCATAATGTGCAAAGAGTTTCGCAAGCGGCGTAGCGAGCAACCACGCAGCTGCCGCAAGCACAACGCTGAACGCGCTGACAATCACGAGGTCTTTTTTGAACAAACCGCGAAGCTCTGCCGTATTCTGCGCTCCATAATGATAGCTCACAATAGGCGCGCTGCCAATGCCGTAGCCGAGAAACACCGCCGCAAAAATAAAGCTCACATACATGAGCGCGCCGTACGAAGCGATGCCGTTTTCGCCTGCAATGGTAATCAGCTGAAAATTGTACAAGATGCTCACGGACGACATCGCAATGTTTGAAAGCAACTCCGAAGCGCCGTTCGTTGCCGTTTTTACCAGCGCGCGCATATCGAATGTTGTTTTTCCAAGCCGCAGCAAACTCTTGTTTGGCAGCAAAAAGTAGACAAGCGGAATGATGCCGCCAACTAATTGACTGATGACCGTCGCTGCTGCCGCGCCAACAAGTCCCCATTTGAACACGATGATAAAAAGCGCATCGAGCGCAATGTTCGTACATCCAGCGGCAACAGTGAGCGTCAATCCCATCGTCGTCTTTTCTGCGGCAATCAAAAAGGCTTGAAACGCATTTTGCAAAATAAACGCCACGCCTGCACAGAGCAGAATGCGGGCATACAGCGTTGCATCGTGTAAAAGCTGTCCCTGCGCTCCGAGCAACAGCACGATTTTTCCCATGAGCAAAAATGCGGCGATGCACATCACTGTGCCTAATGCAGCGGTTACGTACACGAGAAGCGAGAAAACGCTGTTTGCCCGCGCGTTGTTTTTTTCGCCCAAAAGTACGGCGACAAACGCGCTGCCGCCGGTTCCCACCATGAATCCGAGCGAGCCAAAAAGCATGAGCGGCGGCATGACTAAATTGATTGCAGCGAACGATGTCTTGCCTACAAAGTTCGATACAAAGATACCGTCTACGACGCTGTAGACAGAGGTGAAAATCATCATGATGATTGACGGCAGCGTAAAGCGCAAAAGCCGTCTATACGTAAAATGGTCTGAGAGTTGAATGGTCATACTATCTCCAAAACAGTGAGCAGTAAATTGTGTTAAGAGAAAAGAGCAGGAGAGATTTTTGCCTTTGAGAAAAATTTATTAAAGAGGTCGAAACGGGTCATCATGGCGGAACTCTAGCACACGCGATAAAAATGGTCAAGACAGCCGCAGAAGGCATGAAGAACGATTATCGTTGCCGCTCTTTTGCTTGTATTAACGCGAGGTTGTATTTTTCAATTTCTGTCAAATCAGAAACAAGCACCTGCCGTATCATAAAACAAATGCTTGACAACAGTGTGGGCAAAGTGAACATTACCCCCCCCCAATACACCACCACCACCCGTTACACACACTCTCTCTCGCATTGTACCGTGCGAAAATTCTACTATACAATCCTACTCCGTTTTCTGTATACTATACGACACAAAGACTTTCGCATACGGGGGAACACGATGAAACTGAAATCATTTTTCATGGCTGCGGTAATTGCCGCAAGCACAAGCACTGCCGCTTTTGCACAAAACACGGCGAACACTCCGCGCAGCGACAAGCGCAAAACACTCGTCGTATATTTTTCACGCGCTGACGAAAATTATTCTGTCGGCACAATCACGGAAGGTAACACGGCAATTCTTGCCAAAATGATTGCGGCAAAAACGGGGGCGGACGTGTTTGAAATTGTGCCGGAAAAAGCGTACCCAAAACAGTATCGTGCGTGCACTGATATTGCAAAGCAAGAGCAGCGCGACAAAGCGCGCCCTGCATACAAAGGAGACATCGATGTAAGCAGCTACGACACGATTTACATAGGCTATCCCATTTGGTGGGGCGACATGCCGATGGTCGTTTACACGTTTCTTGAAAAACACGACCTGAATGGCAAAACAATCATTCCGTTTTGCACGCACGAAGGCAGCGGATTGAGTGGCACTGACAACACGTTCCGACGACACTACAAAACGGCGACGGTCAAAGAGGCGCTTGCAATGCGTGGCTCTACGGCGCAAAATAGAAGAAGCGAAACGGAAAAAGCTGTTGACGAGTGGCTGAAATAGCGGAAGGTTTTTATCACCGCCACCAAAGATAAATGCATATGCCCAACGCCAATTATTTTTGAGTGCCGTCAAAACGTACCGATGTATGTAAGGCGGTATTCCTTCGGTCAGTCACCCCCCTGCTGAAGCGCTTTAAAACAACAGCCCATTTATAAAATGCGAAAGCTGTACGTCATTGTGTACAATACACTTTGTGATGTGGGAGCGTTTCTGCTTGTGATTCTGATTATGACAAAAAACAAAAATAGAACGGTGACTGAGAGAATCGTTTGAGGAACAATGAGGAAATGATATTGTATATTTTTCTCTTTCTTTTGTTTTTGCTCTGTATAGTATTCTCCGCTATAAAGCGAACTATTCAAAATATATTATCTATCAGTGAAACTATGTATAACAAATGGAAAAATATTTTTTTTGCAAAAGCACTCAAGAAAACGGAATTTGAAGAGGGACGGAAGCAACTTGAAAAAGGGGATCAGTATCTTTTTCTGGTAAAGTGCATACAGATAGGGATCCTTATTTGTTTCATTGGGTTCCTCGCAATCAGTATTGGCACATACAGTCTGATACAATAGAGGAATAGCGCATGAAATCAAAACTGACGTTTTCATCAATAGTAAAATTCTTCCTTGTAGTAGGTGGAATAGCACTGACAGTGCTTTTCGGTGGCATGTTCGTGCACTCCATAGTGAAAAATCCTTTGAGCGTGTGGAACTATGCGCTCCTTTTGCCGTTATTTTTAGCAGTCGCAGCAATTTTTGGATACGCTATATGGGAAGTGTTCTGCTCGTATATCACGTTTGATGATGAAAGCGGATTGACGTATTGGCACGGCAAGTCAAAATATAGAGAAATCAAAGTTGCTGATTTAGAGAGTTTTACGCCGATGCAAAACGGTCTTTCCATAAAATACAAGACAGTCATTCGCGGTAAGGAAAAAACAAAGCGTCTTGTTGTAGCGTATTTTAAAAATCAAGACGAGCTGGCGGCATGGCTTTCAGAGCATACAAAAAATCTGCTTGAAGAAGACATACAGGAACAAGTGCAGGAGTTTACACAGGATCAGTACAGCGGTCTTTCGCAGGAAGAACACGGTACGCTGCTTGCACAGTGGCATCGCAGAGCAAAAGCGCTCACCTGGTGCGGAGGTGTGCTTGCGGCGCTTCCGTTTGCATGCACTATTTTTGACATTGATGTTGCTGCGCGCACAGTGAAAATCGTTTTTGCCGTCTGCATGGTGTATCCGCCTGCGCTGTTTGTGGTGATGCGCCTTTCAAACGGCATGTTACGTTTTAATGTAAAAAACGCAAGTATATATCCTTCCGTAATGAAAGTGTTTTTGTTTCCGTCCTGCATGCTTTCGCTTATTGCCGCAGAAATATTGCGCCGCATATATGCGTTCGCATACGCGGGGATTGCAACTGTCGTACTGACAGGAATGCTAGCGGCCTTGTATTATGTTTGTGCATCTGAATCGGAGAAAAAGCTCGTGAAAAAAAAAACTGGACATCGGAGGATTCATCTTTCTCTGTTTTTTCTATGGATTTGGCACAGTGATAACAGCGAACATGGTTTTCGATTCATCGAAACCTATTGCATATGAAGCTACTGTTTTAAATAAACGCACATCGTCAGGGAAATCAACACACTACTACTGCGACGTTTCACCGTGGATAGATGATTCGCGGGAACATAAAGAGGTCACTGTTAGCCAGTCAGTTTACAACGCACTTGATATTGGGGACACAATGCAGATTAAGCTCTATCGCGGATGGCTCGGTATTCCATACTTAAATTATACAACTTATTTGAGCACAGATTAACGGAAGGAGGTATACCAATGTTTTTCATTTTCGGCATACGCACCGATACCGCTGCTGCAGGTTTTTATAAAAGAGAAGGAATCTGCCCTGCCTGCCGAAACACAATTAATTTGAAAATCACGCGCACCGTGACTTGGCTGACGTTTTTCTTTTTTCCTGTCATACCGCTCTCGGTGGCTTACTACAAAGCGTGTCCGCATTGTGCACTTTTTGCACGTATTACACGGCGTGAAGCAAAACAGTTGCTCGGGAAAAACTAGCATGACGAATTTCATCACGCGTTACAATCCGTCAATTACCATGCAGAACAAAACGTTTAAAAATCCCGCTAAAATGGCGCAGGATTTTTACCTTCGAGTTTTCGCGGAAAACTCGTGTATTGATTGCGCGCTCTCATTTCATTGCGACCGCGCGGTTTTGAACAGTTCCAATTTTGAAAAATCGTTCACTGTTCAAAATTACGGAACGTTTAAAAATCCCGCTAAAATGGCGCGGGATTTTTACCTTCGAGTTTTCTCACGAAAACTCACTCATTCACGTATGCGCGAACCGCGCACCAATGCAACAATTCCTGAAACTGATGTTTCACTCATTGTTGCATTTTAAGGAACGTTTAAAAATCTCGCTAAAATGACGCGGGATTTTTACCTTCGAGTTTTCGCGGAAAACTCGTGTATGTACGTGTGCGCTCACACGCACCACTGCAACAATTCCTGAAACTGATGTTTCACTCATTGTTGCATTTTCAAAGAATGATTTTTGCGGCGGCTGACAAGAGATACAGTATCCAGAAAGCCGACTGCTACACGAACGAACAGGGATTGGGATGCACCGGAAAAACCTGTGCATATTGTATACGTCTAAACACAGACAGATATTTTAATTTATAAGGAAACGGCATATGGGTCGTACGCAATACACCGCAGCACTGATCGGAACAGGACGAATCGGCTTTACATTGGGATTCGACAAAAAACGCGAACAGCCAGCGTCGCACACAATGGCATTGCTGAATAACCGACGCATCCGCCTTGTGGCAGGCTGCGATATCGACTCGGTGCGACTGTCGGCATGGCGTGCTTTTGTACACCGCGCCGACACATTTTCCGACGCAGCATCTCTCCTCGCCGCAGTGCATCCCGACATCGTAGTGATAGCGGCAGAAGAAGCGGCACACGAACCGCTCGCGCTCGCCGCACTTGCAGCGCGCCCCCGACTTATCATACTCGAAAAGCCGGTCGCTGTGACGCTCACGGCAGGCAGACGCATCGCGCAGGCCGCCGCCGATGCCCGCGTTCCGATACTCATCAACCACGAACGCCGCTTCGCAGTGGACTACGCGGCAGCACGATGTGCCGTACAGACAATCGGCGCCATTCAATCGGTTACCGCATTTTTAGGCTCATCGCTCTGCGTCTACGATCCGACAGCGGAGTCTGACGGCAGCTACAGCTTGCTCCACGACGGCACGCACCTGTTCGACATCGTACCGTTCATACTCGGAGCTGAATCTGCGGCAACGCTCACCGCTGCGGAAGTAACCAGCATAACGCGCCACAGTACAAACCACGCGCAGATCGACCAGTGCACCGTCACCTGCCGCTCCGCAGTGTGCGCCGACATCGTTATCCGCTTGTCAGGGCGCAGCCGATATTTTGCGTTTGAACTTGACATACTAGGAACAGAAGGACGCGTTAGGATCGGAAACGGCATGTATGAAGTGTACCGGCGCATGCCGTCCCGACTGTATTCAGGATTTTATTCACTGGCATCTGATCGCCACACGCATATTCCGAAAAAGACGGGATATTTTGCACGTATGGTGCAGCATGCGGTAGATTACCTCGACGGAAACGTACCGCTCAAATCAAGTATAGCTGATGGGCTCGCTGCGCTGGAGTTGATAGAAACAATAAAAGCACAACTCCAGTAAGCAACACTGTGCCGCAGCACACTGCACCGGAAACGCACAACCGGCATGGTGGTATGCAGTGCTTTGTGCCGACCTGCCTGACAAAACATACCGTCCGTGCTATAGTTTCGGTATGACAGAAGACATAATTTTTTCACAGACGCGGACTATATCATCAGCATTTATAGATAGTTCGCTCAAAATGGGAATTGCACAATCTGTGCTCATGGTGCAGGACAATCTGACCGAATGTTTTGGGAAACTCAGCTGTGACGGCATTGTGTTCCGTGAGCAATTCAATGTTTTTTGGGTATTTACAAAAACAAAAATTATTTTTATACGCCGCCCAGCATGGCGAGAACACATTACGGCAAAAACCTTTCCTGTAAGCTCTTCAGGATTCAAAACGCAGGTAAACACCATCTGTACTGATACAGACGGCAGAATGCTGTTCACCGCAAATCAAGAGGCCTGTGTCCTTGACGGAAAAACTCATCGCCCTGTCAAACTGACTACCCTTCCTTATCCTTCAGGGCCATTTCCAGAACCAGTGTTTACCGAACCATTTGAGCGATTTACCTTCACTGCGACTGAAGATGATTTTAAGTACGAGCACATCATCCGCTCACAGCACATCGACATGTCACGGCACATGAACAACATTGAATACATAAAACTTGCACTCAATGTTTTCACCGATGATTTTCTCCGTACACACGATCCACAATCGCTCGAGGTGCACTACACCGGTGAAAGCACAGAAGGGCAGACGTTGAGAATATACAGCACGACAAACGGAGCGGCGACTGCAATAGCCATACAGGAAGGCGACCGCGCAGTATTTGAGATGAAAATAGTGTTTTGACGGCACACTATCGTACGGCTAAAAAATATATTCCGTGGTACCACTATCTGCTTTCTCCACCGATGTCGGTCCTGATTTCATTCACCGGGACAGCTTGTCCAAACGGCCACTGCCGCGCGTATGTCATCGGTTGATGACGCATGACGAACAGTGTGCTATACTGAATGCGCTGTAGGAAGCACAACAGAAAATCATGAAATTACTTCATATTGCAGATTTGCATCTCGGAAAACGTGTCAATGAGTTTTCGCTACTGGAAGACCAGCACTATATCCTTACCCGCATCCTCACACACATCGAAAACGAAATGCCTGACGCCTTGCTCATCGCCGGCGATGTATACGACAAAGGAGTGCCGCCCATTGAAGCGATCACGCTGTTCGATGATTTTCTGTCACGGCTTTTTGCGTTGAATATCCAGACGTTTATCATCAGCGGCAACCATGACTCTCCAGAGCGAATGACGTTTGGCTCCCGACTGATGCAGCCGAGTGGCATACACTTCGCACCAACGTATGACGGAACGGTTTCGCCCACCGTATTGTCCGATCGCTACGGCGAGCTTGCCATCTATCTGTTGCCGTTTATCAAACCTGCCGTCGTTCGTCCGTTTTTTCCTGATGAAACGATAGACAGCTACACCGACGCGGTACGGGCCGCCGTAACGCGCCTGCATATCGACACGCGCAGACGAAATGTTCTGGTAGCACATCAGTTTGTTACCGGAGCAGAACGCTCTGAATCAGAAGAAATTTCAGTCGGCGGCAGTGACAATATCCCAGCGTCTGTGTTTGCGGATTTTGATTACGTTGCGCTCGGACATATCCACCGTCCACAGAATATCGGCACACATACAATTCGATACTGCGGAACGCCTCTAAAATATTCTTTTTCAGAATCGCGGCAAGAAAAATCGATAACTGTCGTTGAGCTCGAAGAAAAAGGTACGACACACATACGAACCATTCCGCTCGTACCACTCCACGACATGCGCGAATTGAAGGGGCGATACGAAGACCTGACGTTTCGTCCAAACTATGAACACACACAGACAGATGATTACATACACATTACGCTGACTGATGAAGACGATATACCGGAAGCAGTGGGCAAACTGCGCGCCATATATCCACACCTTATGAAACTTGACTACGACAACATGCGGACACAGACAGCAGAAAACGTCACCGCGGATCTGGCGTCTGAAACATTTTCGCCGCTGGAGCTGTTCGCAGCGCTGTATGAGTTGCAAAACAACCAGCCGTTAAGCGATGGACAGCGCCGGTATGTATCCCATCTCATCGAATCGCTGTGGGAGCACGAATAGTGAAACCGTTGAAACTTGAGCTGACCGGTTTTGGAACATATTGTGAAAAAACCGTCATAGATTTTTCGGCACTCGGATCACGCGGACTGTATTTAATCACCGGCGACACCGGTGCCGGCAAAACCACAATCTTCGATGCAATCTCCTTTGCGCTCTACGGTTTACCGAGCGGAGAAAACCGTACAACGGCGATGCTCCGCTCATCGTTTGCAACGCCTACCATTCCGACGGAGGTGCGCTTGACGTTTTCATACGGACAGAAAATATACACCGTCACACGGAACCCGGAATATCAGCGCGCGGCGAAGCGGGGAAATGCGCTCATAAAAACAGCGGCGGATGCAGAACTCATCTTGCCTGATGGGACGGTCGTTACGCAGACAAAACGTGTCACAAAAGCAATCGAATCGATTATCGGGCTTGACCACAATCAGTTTACGCAGATAGCTTTAATTGCACAGGGAGATTTCCTGAAAGTGCTTTTTGCGGACACAGAGGAACGGCAAAAAATTTTCCGAAAAATTTTCCGCACCGGCATCTATCAACAACTCGAAGACCGCATCGCCTCCGACACAAAAGAGACCAGACGTTTGTTCGATGAAACAGCCGCGCACATCGCCCGCCTCATTGACAACATAGTGTGCACCGATGAATCGAGCGCTGCCGATATGCAAAAGGCGCGCAGTGGAATGCTTTCATTCGATGAAGTCATTCGCCTGATTGAAAACATAATTGCAGCCGACGAAGGAGCGCATACGGCATGTATGCAGCAGGCGCATGATGTGCAGACCGTACTTGATGCCACGACAGAACATATCATTACGGCCGCCGCACGGCGCACTGCCTGTCACCGCCTCTCTGAAGCAGAAGAACAATATGCGAAAACGGCAGCAACGTTGGACACAGTGCGCACTGAACAGGACAGAGAGCAGGAAAAAGAAACAGTGTACAGAGCATATGGAGAGGAATTGGTCATTTTACAGAATGAGCTTTCTGTGTATGACGTGCTTGAAGAACGACAGCAGACCGTCGAAAAATTGGAGCGCTCATTAGCACACACGACAAAACAATACGATGCTTGCACTGATGCCTTGGACAAAGCGCGAGAGCGGCGCGCGCAGATAGACAGTGAACTGACTTCTCTTGCCACCGTCGATGCAGAAAAAGAAAAATTTGCCGCAGAGAAAGAACGGCAGACCGCGCAGCTTGAAACCGTGCAGGCGGTACAGGCTGCTCTAACCGCATATCAGGAGATTACCGAATCACGCGCTCAGGTGCAGCGCGAATATATCGCCGCTTCGCAGAATGCAGACGTATATGCGGAGCGCTACCGCAGCGCATACAAAGCATTTCTTGACGAACAGGCAGGCATACTCGCAGAAACATTGACCCCTGCCGCACCGTGCCCGGTATGCGGGTCCACGGTGCACCCCCGGCCGGCACAAAAATCCGCGCGTGCGCCGACCAAAGACGAACTAGACACCATGAAAGCCGACGCCGACTGCGCTCAAGCGCATGCCGTACAAAAAAGTCAGGAGGCAACTCGTCTCTCCGGTGCAGAAGAGAGCAGACAAATTGACTTGTCCCGACAGCTGCATGACCTCTACGGTGACACCGCACTCGACAGCGCCGCAGAAAAAATCGCGGCACATATGGCGGCACTCGGTGCGAACTCCGCCGTCACGAATAAAAAAATCGTTGACAACGAAACCGCAATCGCCCGAAAAAAGCAACTCGAAACACAGCGGTTACACTGTGACGCAGATATCCGTGAACAAGAAAAACAGCAGGATGAACTACACACAGCGATTACGTACGATGAAGTGTCCATCAGTGAATGCAAAAAATATATTGCAGAATTACAGCGAGAAATACATTTTCCTGACCGGGCACACGCCGTTGAAAAAATAACGCAACTTACTGAAACCCGCACACAGATAGAAAAACGCCGTACAGACAGACAGCTCAAATTTGATGCGTGCGAAAAAACAATCATTGAGCTAACTGGACGCATCGACCAACTCAAACAACAACTCGACGGGATGGAACAATACGATGAGGCACAGGAACTCGAAAAAAAACAGGCACTTGAACAGCATAAAGATACTCTCATTGAAAAACAGAAACAGCTGTACAGTCGCACCGCTACAAACACGGCAGTGCTCACAGAATTAAAAGCAACCATACAGGCGCACCAGCAGCACGCATCAAAATTACAATGGCTTACACCGCTTGCAAAAACGGCTGCCGGAATGATTGGCGACGGCAAAGACAAAATAAAGCTCGAAACTTATGTTCAGATAACGTATTTTGAGCGCATCATCCACCGCGCAAACAGACGACTGATGGTTATGACGAATGGCCAATATGAATTCGCCAGAAAAACGAAGGCCGACGACGCGCGGAGCCAAAGCGGATTAGATTTAGATATCATTGACCATTTTACCGGCGGACGGCGGAGCGTAAAATCACTGTCAGGGGGAGAATCATTTGAGGCGTCGCTCTCTTTAGCGCTCGGACTTTCTGATGAAATACAAGCCGCCGCGGGGGGTGTTCAACTCGACTCGCTGTTTGTAGACGAAGGATTTGGAACGCTCAGTGAAGAACCGTTGCGGCAGGCATTGAAAGCATTGCTGTCTATCACGGAAGGAAACAAGCTAGTCGGCATCATATCCCATGTTTCAGAACTAAATGAAAAAATTGAAAAACAAATTGTCGTAACAAAAACGCGCGGCGGCGGAAGCCGAGCGACCATCGTCGTATAGCAGCACAGCGCGGACAATCGGAAAAGCACTGCTTCCGGCTTTGCCGCTCACACGCACAACAATAACGGCGCGCAACTAAATGACGGCATGCTGCATCGCGCCATCTATGAAATCGTCGTAAAAAAAGGCGGCTCATGCAGCGCATATGAAGCAGGATAGATGCACTGCCTCATCATCGCACACGCACTCATTGCGCTCGTTACGGCGCGCTCCTCGAAGGCACAATGCTGCAGCGCGTCCGTTGCAAAAATTGTTTAATGATGAAACAGCCGCAGTCCCGTAAACGCCATGACCATGTTGTGTGCGTCGCATGCGGCAATCACCTCGTCGTCACGGATTGAGCCACCCGGCTCGGCAACTACGGTAGCACCGCTTCTATGCGCGCGCTCAATGTTGTCGCCAAACGGAAAAAACGCGTCGCTGCCAACTGCAACGCCAGTATTCTGCGCAATCCACTGCTGCTTTTCTTCGCGCGAAAAAACGGGCGGCTTCGTTTTAAAAATCTTTTGCCACGCGCCATCAGCACACACGTCCATGCATTCATCGCCGAGATACACGTCAATCGCGTTGTCTCGCTCCGCCCGCGTTATGCCGTCAACAAACGCCAAGCCCAAAACGCGCGACGACTGACGGAGCCACCAGTTGTCAGCTTTGTTTCCCGCAAGGCGCGTACAGTGCACGCGCGACTGTTGCCCTGCGCCTATGCCGATTGCCTGACCGTCTTTCACATACGCAACGCTGTTCGACTGCGTGTACTTGAGCACGATGAGCGAAATGAGCAGATTGCGCTTGTCGTCATCGGAAAGCGTTTTGTTTTTTGTGACGAGCGTTCCAAGGCACGTGCTGTCGATGAGCGCAGTGTTGCGCCGCTGCTCAAACGTCACACCGAACACGCTTTTTCGCTCAATCGCTTCCGGTTCGTATGCTTTGTCAATTTGAATCACCGTGTACGCGCCGCTCTTTTTTGCACAAAGAATTTCGAGCGCTTCTTTTTCGTACGACGGTGCAATGATTCCGTCAGACACTTCTTTTGCAATAAGGCGCGCAGTCGGCACGTCAACTGTTTCAGAGAGCGCAATGAAGTCACCGAACGACGACATGCGGTCTGCACCGCGCGCACGAGCATACGCGCATGCAAGTGGCGAAAGTTCTACGTTGCCAGTAAAATACGCTGCCTTGAGTGCATCAGAGAGCGGCAGCCCGACAGCTGATCCCGCAGGTGAGACATGCTTAAACGATGTTGCAGCGGGCAGACCGCTCATTGCGGAAAGCTCGCGCACCAGCTGCCAGCCGTTCAATGCGTCAAGCAGATTGATGTAGCCCGCGCGTCCGTTCAGCACAGAGATTGGCAGCTCGCCTTTTTCCATGAACACGCGCGCCGGCGTTTGATTCGGATTGCACCCGTATTTGAGCGGCAGTTCTGTCATGAAGCACTACGCTTTTTCCGCATCGGTAAAAACCGACTCGTCTTCGTAGTTCGCAATAAAATCCTGTACGTCTCCGGAATCGAGAATGATGCCGTATTCATCTGATGATTTTGGATCGATGTCATGGCTTGCTGTTTTAAAATCAGCATATGACATCACTTTACCGGACAGCCCGCCTTTGTCATTTGCACGGGAAAAACCGCCTGCGCCGCTGTATTTTATGTATATTTCAGCCATCGCTCACTCCCCTTCTTTTACATAAAACTCCGTTTCTATTGTACAGGATTTTTCAAATGAGTGCAACACCCCATTTTCTTTTCAGACCACGCAAAACCGAAAGCCGGCTGCTCCGGGTTCCGGTTTCCCTCCATTTCAAAAAGGGTTCCACCCTTTTTGAAACTTCGCCCTCCGCATCCGGGGTAGGACTATACCCCCACCTGCACGTGGAGCGCGGGGAATATCCCCGCGCTCCACGTGCAGTATCATGCACTCCAACCGGGCTTACACAAGGCCCTGCGCAATCATCGCGCGCGCCACTTTTATAAAGCCCGCACAGTTCGCGCCGGCAACATAGTTTCCCGCTGCCCCGAATGCTGCTGCGGTATCAAAGGCGCTGTCGTGAATGCCCGTCATAATTTCCTTCAAACGCGCGTCAACTTCTTCTGCACGCCACGAAAGGCGCTCTGAGTTTTGGCTCATCTCAAGGCCGGACACGGCAACACCGCCCGCGTTCGATGCTTTTCCCGGCGCAAAGAGCACGCCCGCATTCTGAAAACACGCCGTCGCTTCAAGCGTACACGGCATATTCGCGCCTTCCGCCACAAGCTTCACGCCATTTTTAATAAGCGTCGCGGCATCTTTTTCGTCAAGCTCGTTTTGCGTTGCGCACGGAAATGCGCAGTCAACCGGCACTGTCCACGGGCGCGCGCCCGGTGTAAACACTGCTGACGGATATTTTTTAGTGTATTCATCGATTTTTTTGTGTGCCGCACGAAACGCTTTGACGAACTCCAGCTTCTCCTGCGTAATGCCATCAGCATCGTAGATGAATCCGCTTGAATCGCTCACGGTAACGGGCTTTGCACCCAGCTGAATCAGCTTTTCTGCGGCGTACTGCGCCACGTTGCCGTCGCCAGAAATCGCGCAGGTCTTCCCGGCAAAATCAGTGCCCACCTTATTGAACATACATTCCGCAAAATAAATTAAGCCGTAGCCCGTCGCCTCAGGACGGATGAGCGAGCCACCAAACTCCAAACCTTTTCCCGTCAATACACCCGTAAACTCATTGCGGATGCGTTTATACTGCCCAAACAGATAGCCGACCTCGCGTGCACCCACGCCTTTGTCACCCGCTGGTACGTCAGTGTAAGGACCGATATGGCGGTACAGCTCCGTCATAAACGACTGACAGAAGCGCATTACTTCTCCGTCGGACTTACCGTGTGGGTCGAAATCGGAGCCGCCCTTTCCGCCGCCCATCGGCAGCGTGGTCAGGCTGTTTTTCAACACCTGTTCAAACCCCAAAAACTTCAGCACGGAAAGGTTCACCTCCGGGCTAAAACGCAGCCCCCCTTTATACGGGCCGATAGCGCTGTTGAACTGCACGCGGAACCCACGGTTGATGTGGTGCGCGCCGGCATCGTCCGTCCAGGGCACACGAAACATGATGACACGTTCCGGCTCTACGAAACGTTCCAGAACTCCGTTCTGCTCGAGTTCCGGCATTGCGTCAACGACGGGGTCAAGCGTTGAAAGCACTTCTTGAACCGCCTGTAAGAACTCCGGTTCACCGGCGTTTTTCGCCTGAACCTGTTCCCACATTCGTTTGACATATGCATTTTGCATAATTCACTCCTTGCCCGCCGAGTATATGAAGCGGACAAATCATTGTAACGCAAACGATGAGTGCTTGAACAGTATTTCAGGAAATTTATTTTTACTACAGAAATACCGCTCCTGCAGTCCGCCGAGCGGCGAGTGCGTACAGCGCATGCTCTTACCGCACGGAACGCATCCTACCGCCCACTCGCGCTCCTGCTAGCCACTCGCACCCCCCCCTGCAAGCTGGCTCCCGGCAGGGCACTTGCTCCGGGGAGTGCGCGTCCGTGCGCGGCGGCGCGTTGTCCATTTGGCCACCCGTCGCCGTCAGCAGCGCGTTGTTCATTCGCCGCCCCGTGCTGCCTCGCGTTCGGTCACACTTTGAACTTACCCACCTCGCCAGCTAGTCGCTCAATGTGCTCGCGGTTTGAATGCGCTATCTCGTTCACCTCCTGCACCGCATTGTTTATCTGCGTCGCGCCCGCTGCCATCTCGTTCATGCTCCCCGTGATCACCCGCGTCAACTCGTCAAGCCGCTCCATCTCTTTGGCAACATCTTCGCTCCCCCGCAGCATCTCCGCCGACCCATCGCTCACCTGCTGTGTTACGTCGTTGATGTCCTTTATCGCAACCAGCACCTCCCGACTGCCGTGCTCTTGCTCCTGCATCGCCTCCATCACCCGTGCGCTCATGTCTTTCACCTGTCCCGTCAGCTCGAAAATCGCGTTGAACTTTTCCTCTGCTCGCCGCGCCGATTCTGACAGCGCTTCTATCTCTCCCGACAGCGTCTTCAACGTCGCCGTGATCGTCTTTCCCTGCACCGACGATTCCTCCGCTAGTTTCCGGATCTCATCGGCAACCACCGCAAATCCTTTGCCCGCTTCTCCCGCGTGCGCCGCCTCTATCGCCGCGTTCATCGCCAAAAGATTCGTCTGACTTGCGATGTGCTGAATCACGCTCGACGCTTCAAGCAGCCCGCCCGATTCTTCCGCTATCCGCCGCGTCACGTCTCCAGAGGCCGCCACCGTCCGGCTCCCGTCCTCCGTCGCGCCCGCCAACAGCTTCACCACCGCATCCGACTTTTCGAGCGTCGCCGTGATCGAAGCGATGTTCGACACCATCTCTTCTATCGCCGCTGACGATTCGGCAACGCTCGCCGCCTGCTGCTCGATGCTGCCGTTGAGCTGCCGGATTGTCCGGATGATTTCTTCCACCGTCGCCGCCGTCTCTCCAACTCCCGCCGCTTGCGTCACCGCCTGCTGCTTCACCCCCTCTATGTTCGCACTGATCTCGTTCACTGCGCTCGCCGTCTCCGTCATGCTGCTCGATAGCTCCTCTCCGATCCCGCGCATCTCTTCCGTGCTCGCGCCAACTGACCGCACCGACTCCCCGATTTTCTCTATCGTGCGATTGAAGTACCGCGACAACTCCGCAATCTCGTCGTTCCCTCGCTCCCCCAGCCGTACCGTCAAATCTCCTTCTCCCTCCGCTATGTCCCGCAGCGACCCTACCACTTCGTTTATGGGTTTTACTATTGTGTGCGCCGCTATGCCCGTTACCGTTAGCACCGCCAGCAGAATGATTATCCCCACAACATAAATCGATACCCGCAGCTGTTGTACTGCTCCCATAAATTCTGCTATCGGGGCTTTGATAATGACAGTTCGCATTGTTCCCGGTATCTGGGCAAAACTTGCAATATTGGAAACACCTTCCCATTCGTAGTAACCAACCGATGAAACGGTGTTCTGCTTCGCTTCTTTTTCAAATGTTGCACGCGACAAAAACGCGTCATCGGTCTGTGCTAACCTTTGAGCGTTTTGAAAATTCCGCACTAATTCAACATCGGGATGGGCAGTGACCGTTCCTGTTCCGCCGATAATATAGCAGTACCCCGTTTTGCCGACTACAATATCCTTGATGCTATTCGAAAGCCAAAGTCCATGTAAGTCTGCAACTAAAACAGCAGAAAGGCGATGCGCATCATCATAAATTGGAACGGCAAAGCTCACAATGATCTGGTCATTGAGTTCTGACAGAAACGGTTCGGTGAGGAAGTTGTTCCCCCGCAGAGCCTCAATATACCACACATTATTTTGAACGTTTATTGTAGTTTGCTCGTCTATGTGCAGGTTTCCATCGAGATCTGCTATGCCCAATGCTACTATTTCATTATTGAGTGCTATCTCATATTTCAAAAACGCTATTTTCTCTTGAGTGGAAGCACTTGCCGTACGCAGCAGGGGCATGCTGGCAATACCCGTCAAAAACTGAAAGATTGCGGTCACTTTGCCGTTTATAATTTCAGCAGTGTCATTTGCTTTATCGATTAAATGTACGGTAACCTTTTCAGTCACCGCTTTCTGTGCAATCCGCACAGATAAAAGTCCAAGGACAAGCAGTGCAATAATTGTCAGTGGCCCAAATATCAATAAAAGCTTTAACCGAATGGAAAAGCGTTTTTGTTTCATCAGAAAAATCTCCCATAAAAAATCCTGCGCATGTCTCGCCTCTTCGACGGATAGCACCTATACACCACATCCACCACTACTCGAACTTTCACAATGCGCACACATGTTGTGGATGACATATCACACGGCATGTGGATAGCATAAACCGTGCATGATACAAAGAAGACATCGTGGTATACGTTTTCACATATAGAATTTATATATGCAGATTACCTCTGACCAAATGCATTTTCCGCATACGGCCGTGCATCTTGTAGTACAGCACTCCGTCAATCGCCCATTTTTTACTAACACATCGCTCATTCCCGGCGATGTTGACAGTTGTTTTTTATTTTTACTACATGACCGTTGCCAGCAACAGGTATTGTATATGAGGTGGATAATACCCCCCCCCCCATCTGTATACAAAAATAGACGGACTGGTTTTCTGCTGTTCATGCCAAACCTCCTGTCATAGGGTAAGCAATATCGATGTACCATCATCGGGATCCGTTTACTGTATATCCGTTTGTGTACGTATGAAAACAATCGAACGTGACGACATCATGCTGCACACGAATTCAGAAACAGACGGCCTCCGCGTTTCTGCCATCGTTCCATGTCGTGCTGTATCTGTCTGCTGAACTGCAATCACGGTGAAACGACAGCTCGGCCGCGACCGTTTCTGCTGGCACTGCAAACGCATACCGGAGCGGATTCCAGTCGGTCTTTAAGAATAGTTTTGTACGGTACAATACAACGGCATCAGGTGATGCTGCCACCAAGTAAAACTATGGAGACACATATCATTTTCTCTATTTAGTTTACATTACTAGAGAAAACGATTTCTTTACAGCATCTCTGTGGGCATTTCAGATACCTGCTACACTAGCGAGTGTATCTGAACTTTGAATTCGTCATGCAAACTCACGCATCTCTGCGAGCACGAAACACGGACACATGCGCCATCGCCCAAGACAGCTGTTTCTCTCGGTGATACATTGTCAGGAGCGCATTTTTATATGCGCTAGACCCGTTCAGATGCACTATCGAACAAAACGACCGTTTCAGGAGAGGCGTCGAATCGATACGCGTATCGCGCACTTGTATATAAACTTGAGCTTCTGTGCAACAACGTACAATTAGTACGCATTGCACTGCTCCGTATGTACCGTACTATTGTTGTCACTCCAACAGACAAAACAACACAACGCGTATTAGAATACGCTAATTCTATAATACGTGTCAACATTGTAATAGAGAAAAAATGAATATAAATTTTATAAAAGTGTTATTCTGCAAAACACTGCCGGTATAACGGCACCGTGATTGCACTCGGCGTAATGCACGACGTGCCGCACCCCATTTTGTACCGCTGCTTTGCCGCACGGAAACAACGGAATGACCATCGCGTACACCTATTCTACCGTTACGCTCTTTGCTAAATTGCGCGGCATATCGACGTCGTTTCCCAGTCGTACGGCAATCTCCAGCGCGAACAGCTGCAAAATC
>JAFUFE010000030.1 GCA_017470085.1 Treponema sp. | reverse complement strand
CCTGAAGCAGGGTGGCTGCGAGGATCTGGCTGGTGTTCCGCCGTCAGTATACGCCGCGGACGATCGGTGTATTCCAAAGCGAATTATATCGCATTGTTGCGGTCGTTGTCTCTTCCCAAATGGATTGCAGTGCATATGTCCGCGGCAGCTGCACGGTCACGCTGTTTGCCGATGCAGGCTTTATGTCGTTCCAGCCGCGGGAAAACAGAATGTGCTGTGCATCTAAATTCCCAAAGTAGTATTCCCGAGGATTTTCAATGTCGGTCCATGCGGTATAAGACAGTCCCGCTGCGAGCGCCGGGTCAACCGGTACCCAGCCGAATTCCGGCAGATAGAATTCTACCCACCAGTGGTTCCGCGTAGCGATTGTTCGGTCTACCAGTACGCCGCTCACCGGGACAGCCGGAATCTGTGCGGCGCGAAGCAGCGCAGTATAGACGAGCGCAAAATCATAGGCGTCACCCTGTGTATCGGTCAGCAGATCCACAATGGATATGTCGCCCCCCCGGACCTCGTTCACAATGGTGTAGGTGTCGATAAGGTAATTGTAGAGCAGCCGCGCCTTGCGGTAGGGATTTCGTTCCCGTCCAACTATTTCTGCTGCCAGAGAGACAATCCGCGCGTCCGTTGCTGGTATGAGAGCATCCGCGTGTGTTGTCGCGGCATACAGCGCGCTGTTCATCGAATCATAGCTGCCGATCCGATCCGCCTGTATGGTAGTGAGCGTTTCAAAAACCGGTACGATAAACCGCGCTGTAAATGTCATTCTCCCTGGCGCAGTCTTTTCGATCGGCGGCGTCTGAAAGATGAGTGTCTGCTGAAAATCGGCGATAATCGGTTCGGGGATTGTCTCGTTGAGCTCTACCGATGGCTGCATGGCAGTGCGCCGCGGTCGTGGCATACGGAGCGTTATAACAGCACTCCGTTCCGTAGTGACGTCGGAGATGTCCGCGTTCACTTCGATTAAATATGTCCGGCCGTCAACAAACTGTTTCGTTCCGACCGGGGACGATACGACGACGTGCACAGGATCAGATGCACCGTGCGGCGTGACGACGGTCAGTGTGCCGTCTGAAACGCCATCCGGAACGGATACACGGATTTCAGTGTTGCTCCAGTGGAGATAGTCAGCGGCGTCTTTGTCCGCCGGAAGACTGACGGTTTTCGTCGCGAGCCGTGGCCCTGCGGTGGCATCTGTGCGCTCTTTGCGGGTGGCAGAAAAAAGGACATCGGCGTTGTCTGCGGTATTTCCAAAATTGGAACCGGAGATGGTCAGTACGTCACCCGGCTTCACGCGGAGCGGGGCTGTAGATGTTGGAAAGACAGTCGGTCCGCCGCTCACAGCGACGTATGCAATCACCGGCTGTGCTGAATGTGTGTCCGCAGAGGCCGGGCGCGGGATGTCGTCTTTATTGGCAAAGAACAGCGGCTGTGAGCGCCCGGCCGCCGTTCCAACAATGACTAGGCCGTTCTGTACGTTTTCCGGAAGTGTGAGCCGTATTTCGGTGTCTGACCATGACCGGTATGATTTTCTGGTGAGTCTACTTCCGCCGATTTCAACGTAGCTCGTATCCTGATGATTACCAAAGTTTTTTCCGCGCAGAGTGACGGTATCTCCCGGCGCACCGATCGGCGGCTGTACGGCCTCAATGTACGGTTTTTGTTTTAAGGACAGTCCAACGACAATCGTGCCGACGGTGATAAGCACACCGATGCCGCATACGACGAACAGGCGTGCCAGCGGATACTTCCGAAAAATGTAGGAAACCGTGTGCAGCACGTTCACTGGTGCTGCCTGTCGTCAGCCATCAGCGCAAACGTCCATACCGCCGTGGCAGAGTCAGTGTCGGAGACGGCGACTTTCAGTACGATGTGCCGGTCATTTTCAGTGAGCTGCTGTGGGATAAACAGATCAACGTTCGTAAACAGCGCGGTGGTGCTTTCGTCGGAAACGGCGGACGTTGGTACAGCAAAGGGTGGGGTGATGGCAACTCCGTGCGGTACGAAAGCCGTCGCGCCGTCACCGTGCCGGTACAGGGTACTGGTGAGCCCAAAATCATACGGTACCGCTTGCCCCTGAGCTGCACGCGAAACCGCTCTGGCAAGTGATGGCATCGTACCACGGCTGTGCCGCATCATGCTGCTGTCGGTAAAATCGAGCCGCGCCGCTGGAATGGCAAGCGGTGCCGTCGCGCCGATATCCCGGTGCCGTATGGTTCCGTTGATAACCAGATCTTTTGCCGCAACGAATACCGGCGCTGCGCGTGTAATCGGTGTTGCCAGCGCTGTCTGCGTCTGACGTGTGCCCCCACCGGACAGCTGTAACGGGAAAAACACCGCGAATGCTGCCGCTGCCGCCGCTGCGGGAAAGATGTATTTTAAACTACTGTCAGACAGCCGCGCTGCTGCTTTTGCTGTTTTGTGGTAGCGCATCTGAATCAGCAGCCGTTCATAGCCTGCTGTTTTGTCGGTTTCATCAAAACGAAACTCGGTGTCTTCTGCTTTGAGTAATGCCGACATTGACTGCATCTGTGCGAGCGTCGCTGCACATTTCGGGCACGAGGCGATATGCGCCTCATATTCTGTACGGTATGCATCGGGGATTTCATTATCAAGATACAGTGAGTGAATATCTTTATTCGGGCAGGAAGACATCTTCTCCTCCTAATAACTTCGTCAATCGTTCCCGTGCACGGAACACGCGGACTTTGACGTTGCCCTCGGTGATTCCGAGCACCTTTCCTATCTCTTTATAATTCAAGTCCCCGTATTCACGGAGAATCAATACCTCGCGGAGGTTTGCGGGCAACTGATTGAGCGCCTCCCGTGCGCGGGCAATCGTCTCTGCGGTGAGCACCGTCGTTTCACCCGACGGTGCAGAACGGTGATCCTCATACAGCGCCTTTTGATACGCTTTTCGTTCGCGGTTTTTCCGTTTGACGTAGTTAAGCGATGCGTTTTTTACAACACGAATCAGCCAGAACTTCGCGTCGTTCATCGTCGGAAACACCAACGCCTTTTCATTGGCCTTTATGAGCGAATCGTGCACCAAATCTTCGGCTGCTTCTTCATCACCGACGATACGATACGCAATCTTAATGAGCATCTGAACCGTCGCATCGTACAGCTTTCTGAAATCAGTAGCATCTGCCGCATTAATGAACGCTGTATTCGCTGGTTGCTCTCCTATACTAAACACTAAAACTCCAAAATGTTACAATACTTTTGCCCGTCAACAGTGTGCCGTTAACAGCATGGTGCGGCAATAGTTGTCGCCTGCCGCATGCAGTTCCCGCTCACGGCGCGCTGCGTTTCCACACGGTGCCCTGCGGCGTGTCTGTGATGATAATGCCGCGCGCTGCCAAGTCGCTTCTGATTTTGTCTGCCGCGGCAAAATCTTTCGCCTTTTTTGCCTGCGCGCGGGCTGCGATGAGCGCTTCTATCTCGTGCGCTTCCTCATCTCCTTCGTGCGAGCTGACACATGCAACGCGCTGCTCGCGGACGCTTTGAGCGCATGTTTCAAGCTGCAAGCCGAGCACGCTGTCCATATTTTTGACGAGCGCGAGCGCTTCTTTTGGTGCAAGGCGCGTGTCTTTGAGCACACCGTGCAGCACGCTCAACGCGTGCGGCGTTGCCAAATCGTTTTCGAGCGCCGCTTTGAACGCATCGTGATGCGCGCGCGCTGCCTCGCTCAACGCATGCGCGCTGTCCGCGCGAGCGCATGATTGCCGCGCAGCCACTTCTGCGCCGCTTGTTTTCATGCCATCTATATGTAAGCCGCCCGCGCAGTTCGCCGACGTGCTCGCGCTCATGCCGTCTGCGCCCGAAGCACCTGCACGATGCGCCGCTTCACTGATTTGTGCCACGCGTTTTACGAGCGCCGCCCGCGCGTTTTTTGCGCTCGTCATCGCGTCCCAGCTGAAAAACACTTGGCTCCTATACTGCGCACCGAGCAAAAAGTAGCGGTAGTCGAGCGCGTCGTATCCTTTGTCTCTGAGCGACTGGAGCGTCAAAAAGTTGCCAGACGATTTTGACATCTTTGCACCGTTTTTGGCACTAGCCGCACGTGCTCCATCATCACCTGTGCTGATGCCGCGCGTTTTGTCCGTTGCGTCGCCGCTCTCTACGCCTGCTTCAGCACGCGCTCCATTGGCCGTGCCATCAGTCGCGCTTGCGGTGCCGTTCGCGCCATCGCCCTTGTCTTTTGCAATCACAAGAAATTCATTGTGCAGCCAGTAGTTCACCCACTTTTTGCCGGTCGCGCCTTCTGACTGCGCAATCTCGTTTGTGTGATGCACGGGAATGTGGTCAATGCCGCCCGTGTGAATGTCAAACTGCTCGCCCAAATATTTCATGCTCATCGCCGAGCACTCGATGTGCCAGCCTGGATAGCCGCGTCCCCACGGGCTTTCCCACGTGAGCGCTTGATTTTCAAATTTTGACTTTGTGAACCACAGCACAAAGTCATGCGGATTGCGCTTGTTTTTGTCAACACCAACGCGCGCGCCCGCTTTCAAGTCGTCGAGATTCAAATGCGCAAGCTTCCCGTAATCAGCATACGTCGAAACATCGTAGTACAAGTTGCCGCCTGCCAGGTACGTGTGCCCGTTCGCTTCAATTCTTTTGATGAGCGCAATCATGTCGTCAACGTGTTCAGTTGCCTTGCACACAACATCGGGGCGCGTGATGTTGAGCGCGTCTATGTCGCGAAAAAACGCATCCGTGTAAAACTGCGCCACTTCGAGCACCGACTGATGCCGCTCGTTTGCGCTCTTGAGCATTTTGTCTTCGCCTGAATCATCGTCACCCGAAAGGTGCCCAATGTCGGTGATGTTCATCACGTGCTTTTTTTTGTAGCCGAGATATGAAAGCGTCCTGTCGAGCACATCGAGAAACACATACGCGCGCAAGTTGCCAATGTGCGCATAATTGTACACTGTCGGTCCGCAGCCGTAAAACCCGACAAAGCCCGGCGTAATCGGAGCGAACTCCTGCATGGCACGCCCCATCGTATTAAATAATCGTAAACTCATAAGCCTTTTTTTATACGGGGGAACGCCTTCCCCCGCGCTCACACTTCGTTGTTCGCTCCCCCTTCTAGCGGGGAACGGCTCAGGCACAGCCTTCGCCGAGACTCGCTCAAAACGTGCCGTGCACGTTTTGCCCTGACGGGTCGCTCCTTCCCCGCAACGCCCCATCGCTCTCGCAATTATGTGCGCGTTGCAGTATACTGGAGCAATGACAAGCATACGCCAAACTGCTGAAAAATTCAATACGCCGCACTTTCGCGGCACAGTAACGCGCTCGGAAAATATGGCGCATCGCACAACAATGCGCGTCGGCGGCGCGGCACCGCTTTTTGTCGAACCGCACGACGAAGAATCGCTCCTGTACGCGCTCACTGTTTTCCGCGAATGCGACGCGCCGTACTTTGTACTCGGCGGCGGCTCAAACGTCATCGTGTCGGACAGCGGCTTTGAAGGAGCGGTCATCTCCACGTGCAAGCTGAACGATGTTGCGCTCGAAAGCGGCACGCCCGACAAATCGTTGTCCCACGATGTGCCGTGCAGTGCAGAGAGCCGCCCACCTGCAATCGTCACGTGCGGCGCGGGAGCTGCTGTTTCCGCTGTCGTTTCGTTTTGCACGGAGCACGAGCGGGCGGGGCTTGAATCATTTGCGGGGCTTCCCGGCACTGCTGGCGGCGCGCTCTACATGAACGCGCGCTGCTTTGACGTTTCAGCAAGCGACGTGCTTTTTTCCGCAGACTACATCGATTGCCAAACGCTTGAACGCGCCACATACGCGTGCGACCAAGCAGACTGGGCGTACAAAGTTTCGCCGTTTCAAAAAAAGCACTGCATCATCACGCGCGCGCGCTTTAAAACGCGCCATATACCCGGCGCGCAACAAGCGATTGCGGAACGCTGCCGCCGCTTTGCCCGCGAGCGCAGCGCAAAAGGTCACTTCAAATGCCCGAGCGCGGGAAGCGTTTTCAAAAACAACCGCGCGTTTGGAAAACCGAGCGGAAAAATCATCGACGAATGCGGCCTCAAAGGCGTTCAAATCGGCGGCGCGCAGATTGCGCCGTGGCACGGCAATTTTATCATCAACACGGGAAACGCGACAGCGCGCGACGTACAGCAGCTCGTCGAACATGCGCAAGATGAAGTGCATAAGCAGACAGGGTTCGTCCTTGAGCCAGAAATCATTTTTTGCGGCAAGTTTTCATAATGTACAATACAAAAAATGCCGATGGTGTCATTGACATTTACCTACGACCTTTCTTATAGTAAATGTACGGTTGAGACGCCCCCATGTTGCAGTTAGCATTTGTCAGTTTTAAAAAAGGTTCGTTTCTTCTCATCGAGGGAAATCCCGACAGCGACCGCTTTTATATTATCCAGAGCGGTACCGTGCGCTGTTTTAAGACCACGGAAATTCCCGGCATTTCTCCGATAACACTTGGTGCGGGTGATTTCATCGGCGTCGTCTCCTGCCTCTCTGACCATTCGCAGGTCGAGTCCGTCGTGGCGCTTTCCGATGTGGTTGCGATCGCCGTGCGGCGTGACCAGTGCTCTGAACTTATCAGTCGGAATGCGCCGGTTGCTATGAAGATCATCCGTGCGTTTGCAAATCGTATGCGGCTTATGAATGAAACGCTCACAAAGCTCACGCTCAAAAACGTGGTGCTCGATACGCCGGAGCATATGTACGATGTGGGTGCCTATTACGATCGGATCGGTGCGCCGAATATTGCGGTGTATGCGTACTATCACTATTTAAAAGCCTGTCCGGGCGGAAATCACTTTGTGCCGGCAAAGGATCGCTTTATCAAGTTGAAGCCGCGTACTCATGCCGTTTATTTTGAACCGACGGCGGATTTGGTGCGGTACTATCCCAAAGGGGTGATGATTTTTTCTGAAAGCCAGAGCGGCGGAGAGATGTTCATCATCCAGTCGGGACAGGTGAAGATCTCCAAAGTTGTCGACGGCAACGAGGTGACGCTTGCCATGCTCAAAAAAGGCGACATGTTCGGTGAAATGGCGCTGCTCGAAAATAAGCCGCGGTCGGCGAGCGCGATTGTGCATGAAGACTGCGAACTCATGGTGGTCAATCGCCACAACTTTAATCAGATGGTTGCCACGCAACCGCAGCTGATTGCTCGGCTTATGACGACGCTCGCCGACCGGCTGTGGTCGATGTATCGTCAGATTGACAACGCGTGCCTTACCGATCCAGTGCACAAGTTTGTAGATATGCTCGCCCTACAGATTGAAAAGTCAAAATTGATGCTGACCGGAAAAGTTCCGCTTCAAACTGATCTGACGTTGATCGATCTCGCGAATATGTGCGGCATTCCGCAGGGCATGCAGACGGAAGCGATATACCGTTTTCAGTCCGATTCTCCGGTCAAGCTGGTGAACGGTAAGGTGTTCATTCCCGACTGTCTGGAAATGGTCAAGCAGGCCGCCTTTTACCGCCGGCAGCAGAAATCATAAGGATGTGGTGCCGATGAAATACCGTATGGTGTTCTGTGCCGTCGCAGTCTGTATTGTTTCGCTTGTTGCACAGACTGCGCTGCCGACCGGATATGGGGGGGTAACGCTCGGGATGACGTTTGATGCGGCGCGGGCGGCCATCAGCACAAACAGCGAATTCGGATTTACCGGCGAGCGCGATGTGTCTTTATTGACCGGCGAAAACCGCACGCTTATTGAGACCGACCCTAAAACCCGCGTTGCTTTTTCTTTTCTTGACCGCTGCTGGTTTCAGTTTGAAGACGACCGGTTGACGGCGATTACCATTCTGCTCAACGCCGAACGTATCGATCACTACAGTGTGTTTACCGCGCTTATGGAAAAATACGGGGCACCTGATTCTTTGTCTCCACAAAAAGCGGTCTGGCAGAATCAAACAGTCGTCATGTCACTTGAGCGGCCGCTGACTTTGAAATATGTCATTGCTACTCCTGTGGAAGCAGTCACGGTACTTCCCCCCGGCGCAACAGAAGCGTCGCGCCGAGCATTTTTGAACGGGCTTTAGATGAAACGGTATGGCGGCATTTTCGTGCTCTGTTGTGCGGTGCTCACGATAGCATGTGCAAAACGACTTCCTCGGCACACTATTGCTATTCAGACTAATAGCGGTGCTGCCGTGAGCCTCATCGTTGAAATTGCGCGGACGGAGACAGAGCGGGAACGCGGCTTCATGGAGCGGACAAACATTCCTGACGGCACCGGTATGCTGTTTATCTTTGAGCGTGACCAGATCCTCTCGTTTTGGATGAAAGACACGCCGACACCGCTTTCAATCGCGTACATCGATGCGCGGGGAACTATTCGCAGCATCCACGACATGACGCCGTACAGCCGCGCGCCCATAGAGAGCCGCACGCGTGTTCGTTATGCGCTCGAAGTGCCCCAAGGGTGGTTTTCACGCGCGGGCATCTCTGTGGGAGATGTTGTGGCGATACCGTGAGCGATTACGGTGCACCAGTTGCAAGTAATTTTTGCGCGATTATATCGTTCGGGTTGTACTCAAGCACTATTTTAAAATAACGCGCTGCTTCCTCCGGCTGCCCCTGCCGTAAGGCAAGACAACCCATATTTGAGAGTATCTTTGTGTTCTCCGGTGCTAACCGCAGAGCGCGTTCAAGGTGCGCGCGTGCCGCTGTATAGTCGCCTGCTTCCAGAGCGCAGATGGCAAGCTCGTTGTAGGTATCCGCCTGATCGCTGCCGTCTACACAAGCGAGCGACTGTTCAAATGCCCGACGTGCGTCGTCAAAACGGCCGAGCTTCCGTAAGCCCCAGCCGAGCAAAAACCACGCATTCCATACCGCTGGGTTGTCGCGCAGAAACTGACGGATAGCGTCGATGCCTTTTTCTTCTTCACCGGAAGCAATCAGGGAATAGCCACGGGCAAAATGCACATCGTCTTTGCGGTATGTTTTTATTTCGTCGATCAATTCCTGTGCTCGCTCTTTTTTGTAGATGCCATTTTCTCCCAGTTCGGCATCAGGAATGTCGCACGTTAAAGCGATGTAGCTTTCAAAGCAGTCGCGCGCTTCTCGATAGTCGTATCGCTTTAAATGGAAAAATCCTGCGTTGAAAAATGCGTCAGGGAGCGGTGGATCTGCGTCCATTGCCATGCGATAGTACGAGAGCGCATCGTTGTCACAGGCGTCTGCGTCTTCGGTAATGCCCGCACGTCGGTACGAAGAGCCACGCTCGTCTAAAAATAAGGCGGTGTTTAAAATCGTTCCACTGTCGTCCGGATCAATGCCACGCAGCGCGGCAAAGAGCTCTTCCGCCGCATCGAAGTCTTCGTTTTTTGCCGTGAGGATTGCCGTTTCTGTCAGCTCCTTTTTGATGTTCGGTCGAATCTTTTGGAGGAGCGCTCGGTAGTAGGCGGTGTGTTCGTTGTGCGCGTCATGTGCAAGCACCACCAGGATGCCCGCTATGATTTGTTCGGCCGTCAGCTCTTCCAGATGAAAGGTGCCCGGCGCGTCATCGCTTTTGCGCCGCACTGGCAGCGGAACGGTATGGTCAACAGCAAACTCTTTGAGCGCATAGTCGTCCGACAGCGTTACATAGCAGATGGAATCGAGCGGGGTGTTCATCGTGCTGCCGATTCCGCGGCGGCCGGTTTTCCTGCTGTTGTCGGAACGGGTTGTTCGCGGGCGGCCTCTTGTGCCATGTTCTGCTGTTCAGACAGTTCGATGAACGTTTTGCGGCTCGTCGTCAGATAGGAGTTGATGTGCAACTTGTAGTTGATAGGAATCTGACTTTCATCGAAATGGATACCCACCGCCGCAATATCCTGCCGCCCTTCAATCGCTTCCGCTGCAACGATGGTGCCTTTGATATCGATTGTTTCAACAGGATCCATAAAACTGATGCGGAGAATAATTTCTTTTTGTGTCAAAAATTTTACGAGCCCCAGCAGGATGACTTTTGCACCACAGAACGACAGGTCGCGGAGAATGCACCGGCGCGGCACACCTTGCACGTAGATGATTGTCTCTTCGCGTTCGATGTTCAGCTTGCGCAGCGACACCGGCGTGATGACAATGCGGTCTTCGCGGCGGTTCACTGAGTTTACGCTCGCTTCAATCAGGCTGCCAATCTTGACTATCAAGTCATCCGGCGGCCGCTGCGTAAAGGAAATCGTAACGATCGCTAAATCTTGAGAGTTCATGTACGGTGTTACGTTCGACATTTTTCCTGAAACAAAAAAAATGACAGGCGTATTATCCGGATCAATAAAACAGTAGCGGAGCTGTATCGTCGGCGCATCACGTTTGGTGATTTCCTGAAACGCACCGCCCTTCGTTCCGATGATAATTTTTGCCATTTGGAATGACGTTGAATTGATGATGCACGGCCACTGTCCGCCGTTGCATTTGACATAGATCTGCCGCGGGTCGACGCGCAGGGAATGAAGGATTTCTTTTGAAAAGACGATTTCCTTGTCACGATACAAATCATAATAATTGACGATTTGTTGGCTTGTTGCGATTGCCATAATAGAAGCAGTGTAAGCTAGTTAATGGTACTTGTCAATTGCGTTTTCTGTTTTTTTGTGTTTTTTTCTGCACGCCGCGCCGTATTCATACGTTATAAAATATACACTTTAATCACCCTCGAATCGCCCAACCGGTGGCGCTGTTCTAAGGGACGGCATTCGGCGCGCTCATTTTTTGCCGGCCGGCAATGTACGGGCGCCATCCGGCGCCCGTACCACATCAGTAAGCTGCCCTGCCGTCGTGCGGTTTGTGGGTCTTTTTCAATAATTTGCGTTTGAGCGCTTTGTTTTTGCGGTTCAGGATGGTGGACGGTTTTTCGTAAAACTCGCGCTTTTTGTATTCGCGGATGATACCTTCTTTTTCTACCATGCGTTTAAAGCGTTTTATTGCCCGCTCCAGATTTTCGCTGTCTTCTATATTGATGCGTGCCATGTTCAGCTCACCTCCTTACCTTCCGGAAGTCCCGTAAAGCGCGCTTTAGTATAGCAGATGCAGCCGGATGTAGCAAGCGTTCAGTCTTGTGTGTATGTCGCGGTATGTCCGTGTGCGCAGTAGCTGTTCGTTTTGTCAGACAAACCGTTGCGGCGGCGTCACAATCCATATCGCTTCAAATAATTCCGCTCCAGTGTTTTCGAGCATATGCGGTGTTCCTGCGGGAAAGGCGACGCTGTCTCCGGTTGTGAGCGCGTAGTCTTTTTTTTCATAGTGAAGGACAGCGCTGCCGTGCGTGACGATACCGAGCTCATGCCCGATGTGACCGTACGACCCGCGGTGTGTGTGCGCACCAGCCGGTATTTTTATGACGTACGCCTCAAACGAATTGCCCTTGTGCGCGTTAACCGGCTTTGCAAGCTCTTCATATCGAATATCGTCTTCTGCCATGGTGCGCCGCTCTTGCTCGTGCGTGATATGCACCGGGTGTTTTCGCCGGTATTCTTCAAATAGAAATTCCAGATTGATATCGAGTACGTCGGCAAGTGCAAGCAGAGTATCTATCGCCGGGGAAACGCGGTTTCGTTCTATTTGAGAGACGAGACTTTCGCTTACGCCTGCAGCACCGGCAACTGCCTTGAGCGTAAGCCCTTTGTGTTCGCGCACCATGCGGAGTTTCTCCCCAAAATGGTACGGCACGCGCCGCACCGGTTCGTCAGTGCGCTCATATGAATACATCATTGTTCTGTTTCTCCTTGTTTTTTTTTGTCGTGAATTGGATGAAATAATCCTCAAGCGTTTTGTGCGGTCCGGGGAGTTTCATGCGGCTGCGCGCGCGCGCATTGTCCCGGCGCACAGTGTAGAGCGCATAAAAATCACGGTAATCTAAACTCGCGTTTGTTTTAATGTGCTCGTTAAGATAGGTTGCCACTTCGTCGCGCCCGATGGCGGGAATTCCTTTTTTCCGTAAGATGGCGCGGAGCCGCTGTATTTGCTCGTAGGAGATGCCGAAAAGGAATTCTTCCATCGCCTGTAAAAACATTTCGTCGCTGAGTTTTTCTTTGATAAAATCCGCCCACTGGTTGTCGAGCTGTATAGAGATGAGCAGCAGCTCACTCGTGCCCATCATCGTGCCGAATGCTGGGGCGAGCTGACGACGCGCGTTCCAGACCGCCTGCAATACAGGCGCAACGAGCGCAATCGTCTGATCGATCCAGTGCTCCCACAGCAGCAGTAGGGAGAGCGCCCATTCGTGGCGGAACTCCATCGGCTGTTCTGTGTCGCATATCAGATTGAGATAGACATCTTCTGCGAGCAGGGAAAACATGAGCGTGGATGTCTCTGCGTACAGTGCCGCCGTGAGCTCCTCTGGCGCAGCGATGCGCTCGCTCAATTTGGTGAGCGAGGAAAACGTGTGTATCTTTGCGATGAGAAATCCTTTGCCGAGAATGGCTTTCGACGGCAGCTGTACGGTCGTGTCTCCGTTGTCCTGATGCTTGATGAGCGATTCTATCAAAAGCTGCGGGGTGCGGACGCCGCCGGTCAAGTCGTGCCGTTCCAGCAGCGGTGGAAAACGAGCTATGGCGGCAGCGAGCCGTTTTAAGTCGCGGATGCGCCGCGAAAATATATCGATGCGGTCTGCTGCCCGCGTCTGTACGATTTCCATTAGGGTATCTATCAGTTTCTGTTCATCAGGAGTGAATATGGCGATTTCACGTCCGGCGGCACGCGGTGACGTTTTTTTTGAGACGAGAAATTCACTGATGTCGACCGGTATAAAATCATCTGCTGAAAAAAGCGTATTCACGATTTCCCCAGTATACCACACTTTTTCCCATTCAACAATGAATTCCGCCGTCGTGGGGGCGGTACGTGTATCACTGTCGGAAAGAGGACACGACTGTGCCTGTCCGCTGGAAAACATATCCGATACCGCCATCAGCACAGGGCGCTGTGATCATCCGCGCGTATTCCCTGCCGGCGCTGCGACACGTCTTTTTCTTTGTACGCGGTGAGTTAGCGTATACGCTGCGGCATCCTGTGTGCCGTGCGCTGCTGTTTCCGTGTGTTTTGTACCGCTGCCGGCCACCGTCGCTCATTCTCTGGTGTATTCCGGCCGATAATGTGAGCGATGAAACAGAGATTGTTGCTGCTGATGGTGCTGGGCGTACTGTTTCCCGTCCGCGCGGAAGATACGGCTCCACTCGCGGTCGGTGCCGATGATATCCGCCTTGAACAGGAGCGCGTTTCGGGTGGCTTTCACCTCTACGTGCGGAAAAAACCGAGCATACAATCGATCATGCTCACCGAGACGACGAAAGATCCTTCAGGGCGGAGCGATAACTATGCGTACCGTGCGCTTGAGTGGAATCCCATTAACGGGGATGAGCGACGCATCCTCGACGGGGAGTTTCTGTCCGCGGAGACATCGCCCTATGCCCTGATCGATTCGACGCCTGAACCCGACGCGCAGTTTGGCGAAGCATTTCATATCTACATCCCGCACACCGTTACCTACGGCTATGCGTGGACGCGCCACGGAACGGTGACCGTCGGGCGCGGAACTTTCATCAACATCCGGGCATTTTCTGAAGCGTATTGCGACTACCGCGGCAGTTTCTCTGACAATCCGTTTTCGTTCGATGCATCCTTACCGCCGCCCGTTTCTGTGCCCGCGCCGTCTGCACTGCCCGTTGCAGCGGCGTCGTTAGAGGGTGCTGAACCGGCCGGAGCTGGCTACCATCCTGACGCGCGCCGCGCCTTTCAGGATATCGCCAGAACGGTGCTCTATTCGCACGGCAGCGGCGCGCTCGCCGGCGACATAGCGCGCATTGTCAGTCAGCTGGATCCCCGCGTGCCGGCGGATATCGTGTTCGTACTCGATACGACCGGCAGCATGAAAGACGACCTCGCCGCGTTCAGGCAGGATGTGCTTTCTGTGCTCGGCGCAGCGCTGGCGGGGTTTTCGTCGTTTCGGCTCGGCTTGATTCTGTACCGCGACTACGGCGAAACCGGATACAATTACCATGCGCTGCCGGTCAAGCGTTTTGCGTTCACCGACAGCGTGGAGACGTTTTCCAAACACCTGCACAGCTTTACGATTTATGGAACTGAAGGCGGTGACGTGCCCGAAGCGGTCTATGAAGGCATCTTTGCGGCGATAGACTGCTACGACTGGCGCACCGCTGCCCAGCGTACCGTCATCGTCATCGGGGACGCGCCGCCGCATCCTGAACCGCGGGGCACAAAAAAATATTCACGCGCATTCGTTCAGTCGCTCGCGCGGGAGCGCGGCATCACCATACATGCAGTGCTCCTTCCGGCAGGCGCGCCGCTGGGCGAACGCTCGCAGTGAGCGGCGGCACGGTGAATAGACTGTCCCGTTCCGGTGTACTGTGCAGCACCCGGTAAAAGGTGTGGGGAATGCCCGCGCCGCCGAGATGGGGAGAGACGGGCACCAGCTGTGTCACACAATCCGGAACAGCAAGACTTTTTGCCTGTGCCGGCTGACTTTCCCGTGCCGCTCGCCGTACTCCGGGGCGGTCACTCGTCAGCTGCGACCGGCGCCGTATCCGTACCGATCGCTGATTCGTCTGAGCTACCGTCTTCCGGCAGCGCGAGCTTTTCAGGCGGAATCTTTGCCATACCGATGTCTGCAAGTTTTTTGAACGCTGGTGAAATCACGCCTGCATCGGCCATGGCGTACAGACTGAGTATCTCGTTGAACGAATCGTATGCCGTCTGATAATTTTTCCGCTTGAGCGCCAAATGCCCCAACTCATATCGCGCCTCGATGTATATGTTCGTATCCATACCGTACCGAGCGATGACTGTTTCATAGCACTCTGCGGCAAGGGCATATTTTCCGCGTGCTGCCGCATCCTGACCTTTTTGTATGATTTGCTCTGCGGTGAGCGTTTCCGCAAGTTCAACCGTCGAGCGGCACGCACACAGCAGAACTGTCGCAACGATAAACACAATCCGTTTCATTGTTTCATCTTATCGGAATCAGATGAAGGAGGCAAGTGAACGTGCTCTGCCAGAGCTGTCGGAAGTTTCAGCGCCCTGCCGCGTGTGGCTTGATTTTGCAGCTGTTCGCGCTGGAGATTGCCGTACGACTGGGAAACGACGTCGATATGCCGCGCAATTTAGCAAAGAGCGTAACGGTAGAATAGGTGTACGCGATGGTCATTCCGTTGTTTCCGTGCGGCAAAGCAGCGGT
>JAFUFE010000029.1 GCA_017470085.1 Treponema sp. | reverse complement strand
GAAGAGGAGCACTACCACGCGCTGCTTACCGAATGGTATCGGTCAGGCAGATAGCGCCGGGCGGCACTGCAAACCGCTGACCGAACGGCTCCTTTTGAGAACAGCATGCTCACGGCAGAACAACACAGCCCGCGTCGAAGCCGCGCCAGTCCGCCGCACAAAAAGCGCGGCGGATGAGCGCTCACGCAAACGGCGGAGATGCGGCTTACGGAACGACACGCTCCAAAAAAATTAAAGCAGTTTCCACAAACATAAACGATCTCTGGCGGATTACTTTGATGTCATGGTGTAGACGCCGTCCCACACGGGGCCGGTACCGTGCGCCAGAAACGCTTCGCACCGCAGAATCATTTTTTGTTCGGTGGAGACATACTGACCGTCCTGTGCATCGGTTGTGTGATAGCAGCGATACGCCTGCTCAAAACAGCGGATGGCGGCGCGGAAATCGTCGGGATTTTTGGGCTCATGGGGGGTCTCGCGTCCTTTTAAATAGAGCGCCATACCCTGATTAAACAGTTCTGCCGCCTCAATCTGGGCTTCAGGCAATTCACTGCGGAGCCCGGTAATGCTGTAGATCTGCACGGGCGTTTCCACGTTGATGACCTTTACACAGTCAAGCTGCCGCGCCACGAGTACGCCTGCGTGCGCGCCCGAATCTGCTTCTCGCCACGTGCTCTCTGACGCGATAATCCACGAGTCGTACGCTTTGTTCGTGCCTTCAAGGCGAGAGGCAAGGTTGACGTTGTTTCCCATTATCGTGTAGTTCAGTTTTTTCTCCGTGCCCATATTTCCCACGACCATATCGCCCGTGTTGATGCCGACGCGGCTTTTCAGCAAAAACGGCGTCTGCGTAACGGGATGGAGCGGAAGCTCCGCTGCGTGCTCGCTGTTGTAGCGCGCTTCCGCTTGCTTCATGCGGATAGCAGCGACGCATGCGTCAAACGCGTTGTCGGGATTGTCAATCGGCGCGCCGAAAAATGCCACGATTTCGTCGCCGATGTATTTGTCTATCGTCCCGCGGTTATCCATAATGACATCGCTCAACGTACCGAGGTAGCCATTGAGGATTGCGACGAGCCGCGCGGCGCCGTACGGTTCGCCTTCCTCTCTGCTTATCTGTTCGGTAAATCCTGAAAACGTGCGCACGTCACTGAACAGCGCGGTGATGTGCTTGGTGCTGCCACCGAGCGCAAGCAGCGATGGGTTTTTGACGATTTCACTGACGACTTCCGGCGCTACATACGCGTTGAAGCCGCGGCGCAAGGTGCTGCGGTCTTTTTCCGTGATGAGGAAATTTAAGACAAGGTTACCGACGTACGTGACGATGACGATAAACAGCAACGGCGATATGGTGATATATATTTTAAACAGCACCATGAGCAGTATGACGACGCCAATCGGAACGACAACGTAGATAAGTTCGTAGAATGTCCGCACCGTGCCCGTGCGAGAACGCGACAGGACGATGCTGACAAACGCAATGGCCGACGTTACGGCGATTGCCCACAGTACATTGATGTGCCGAATAAACTGGCGCTGCAGAATCGTGTTCGCCACATTTGCATGTGTGCCGATGTTCGGATAGCGGCGCGCGAACGGCGTTACGCCGAGGTCGGTGCTCGCGGTGGCGGAATTACCAATCAGACAGAACGCGCCGTTAAGCTGTTCTCGCATGGCGGCGGCGTCTTCCTGGTACATCGTGCAGCTTTCAAGAAGCAGCGCGATAGCAGGGATGCTGTCAGCGCCGGGAATCTGTGCGCACAGCGCTGCGAGTGCGGCGGCATCGTCAAAGAACTGCGCCCGCAGTTCGCGGTAGTAGTCGTACTCCTCCAGTCTGATACCGCCGCCGACCGGGTTTCCGGCTGTATCGAACCCGCGGCAGCGCGCAAGGAGTTCCGTGCGCAGCGTTTCCGCGGCGGTGTATTCACCGATGACGTCTGCTGCATACGACAGATACGCCGCATCGTGCGCAGAAAGCTGCGCGGTATCGGCGTGCTGCAGTGCAGTGAGGTACCGCACAATGTCGGCCTCTGTTTCATCGAGGTACGCAAAGTTGTAAACCGGTACGTGTCGAAAGCTGTCTGCGTAATTGCGATGCAGCCAGTTAATCATCATGCGGCCGTGATAGTCAAGCGGAATGGCGATGTCTGTGCGCTCCGTGTGCCCCGGCAGCAGAGCACCGTGCAGCACCAGCGTTCGCATCTTCCGCTCAATCGACTGCACGCGGAGCATACGGATGAGCGGTGCAAAGGCAAGCTGGCCGATATAGCCGCCCGCCTCATACGAAAGCAGCTCGACCCGCCGCCGGGAACCGTCGTTATCTACGACTGCGTTTGTAAACCCGGCGCCGGCTGCGTGCCGGGCAATCGCGTGCAACGCTGGCGTAAATGCACGTGCTGCGTGCTCCTCGTATCCAGCGGTGTAGTCATTTCCTTTGCGTATCGCATCGCGTGGATCAGAGACATAATCAAACAGAAAGCGGGAGCGCGCATACGCCGCATCTTCGTCGCTCACCGTGATGTGCAAGTCGCGCGTATTTATGGTCAGTGACGCGTTACCGAAATATTCTACTGTTTGCCCAAAAAACGCATCGTTGTCTTTGTACAAATTGTCCGTAATCCGATTGAACATGGTGAAGAGCGTCGGATCGACGGTATCGGAAACGAGCTCGCGCGATGCAGCGGGCGCCGCGCGTGCCGGAATGCGTCCCGCAGCGACGGCAGCGGCAAAATCTGAAACAGCGTCAGCAATCGCCGCTTCTCCATCGGCAAAAGCCGCTTCGGTGATGTCGCCGATATCGCTGTTGATAGCACGGTTTGACGGCGATAGATATTCAATATCGAATACAGCCGTCTCTGCACCGAACTCTTTCATGCGGAGCAAGACGTTTCCCAAAATATCGCGCGTCCACGGCCACGAGCCTATTTCATCGAGCGACTGGTCATCGATGTCGATGAGCACAATGCGGTCATCCACCGGCAACTCCTGCGACAAACCGAGCAGCGCATCGTACAGACGAAAATCAAGCTTGTGAAAAATTTCAAGTCCTGCAAGCAGGATGCCCACAATCACCGTTATCACGAGAATAAGGACATCTCTATTTTTGTAAAAAAAGTGCTCTTTTTCGCTCGTTTTCATGTTTTTCAGTATAACATACGTTATACTTGTCTGTAAACGGACATCAATCAGTGTGCATGGTTTTGTTGGAGTGCAGCCGAATTATACTGTATTTTACACAATCATACAGAAATTTGGTGCAAAAATATTGTTTTCAGATGAAATTTATGTAATATTATACAAGAAAGTATATATCAACGTGCAAAGGAGTATGCCATTGAAACGGATTATAATCAGTATGTGCGGCATCTGCTTGTTCCTGGCCACCGCCGGAGCACAATCGGCAGACCGCATCAGCCGCTTGCTCGATGCCAAAGAGGTCACCTATGCCCAGATGGCATATCTGGCGGGGACACAGCTTGGACTCATTACGGATGAGACCGCTGACGAAACGGCGTTCCGTGTTTTTAAGGAGTCGGGACGGATTCCGAAAATCAAAGCGCAGGCTGAAGACGTTATCACGCTTTCTGGCGTGGCGTATATGCTTGCGCAAGTGTATCAGATAAAAGGCGGTTTATTTTACCGCATGACGAAGGCACCGCGCTACGCGTTCCGTCAGCTTCAGGCGGATGAAATCATCTCCAGCGCCGCAAGCCCGCGGAAAAAGCCGACCGGCTCTGAGGTGCTCGCCATCATCACCAGTTGCATTGAACAGTATCCCGAACAGCCTGCCGCGGCGGAGGCACTATGAAAAGCAAGACAATAAAGACCATTGCCACCGTTGCTTTCAGTTTTGTGTTCGCAGCGGCATCTGCCGTCGATTTTGGCGGTATTGTAGGAAATGTGACCAAGTTTTCAGTGCAGCCGGAAACGACGTATGCCGTTACACAGAAAAACGACGTGACCGGCTGGCTTCAGGTACCGTTTACCGCTGACGGCTCGATGTACCTAGCGCTCGAAGGTGTTGTCCGCTATACCTACGACTGGACGAACAAAGACAACAGCGGCATGCATACCGTCAGTACAGATATCTCGCTCCTGAAATACGCCTATACGGCGCGCTTTACCCCCGGAACGGCATTGCAGCTGTCCGTGGGCAGGTTCGGCATCTCCGATTTTACCGGCATCATCTTCAATCAGGTGAGCGACGGTGCGTTTCTTCAGTTCCGTATGCCGCGATTTGAAGCGTCCGCCTATGCTGGATACACGGGGCTGCTCAACGCGCACACGGTCTCTATACTTGACGCCGCCGGCACCGCATATTCATACGATGCGACAAAGGTGTATCCGCTTGCCGCTCCGTACGCGGTAGCAGGCGTGTCGATACACGCACCATATCTGTTTGCAAATCAAACGGTCAGCGGCGAATTCTTTGTGTTCTGCGGCGTGCCCGGTATTGACCGCACCATAACTCATGATGTGCATTTTGACGCAACGCTCGGTTTTTCAGGCCCCATCGTCAAGAACCTGTTTTACACTGCAACGACAACCGTCGGCAAGTCGAACAGAGAAAACGTGAGCAACCTGTCACGGCTGACACTGACGTACTACCCGCCTGCGCTGTCGTCATCAGTTTCCGCATCGCTCCTATACGCATCCGGCAAAAACGGACGATTAGGCGCATTCCGCGCATTTACCAGCAATAAAGCAACGTATTCGCTGTTGGAGCCGGAGTACAGCGGACTTATCAAAGCGGGGCTGTCTGGCTCAGTCAAGCCCGTCACCGCGCTGCTGATTTTGGCCGGCATCGACGTGGTGTTCGCTGTCCCTGAATCAACGGCTTCATACGATGGTTTCCAGTATATGCTGCAAGCGCAGTACCAGCTGTTCAGCGATGTGCAGCTCGGACTTGCACTTTCACATTTCATCGGGAAAACGCACGAGGGAGATAAATTCGACATGGCGTTCACAGCGCGCATGTCATTCTAAAATATGGAGGTATATGATATGAGGAAACGATTTGGTACGGCGCTGGCTGTATTACTCGTCATGGCGCTCGCTGTGGGAGCGGTTAGTGCAGAAGACGCGTCCGTCGTGTCGGTGACAGGAAAAGTTGAAATGCAGCACGGCGCTACCTGGGTGCCAGTCCAGGCCGGCGCGCGCATCCAAAAGGGCGCGGTGCTTTCCACCGGATTTCGGTCGGGCGCAGTGCTCCGCATCGGAGATTCGACGCTCACCGTTGGGCCGCTGACCCGTATGACGGTGGAACAGCTGATCTCCTCGCAGCACGTAGATGAAGCACAGGTGTTCCTTGACAGCGGGCGGGTATCGGCAGATGTAAAACGCACTGCTGACCGACTCGTCAGCTTTAAGGTGACTTCACCGGTGGCAACTGCATCCGTCCGCGGCACATCGTTTTCGATGACGGCAGCCGGCCGCTTGAGGACAACGGAGGGATTGGTCGGCAAGAGCCCCGCAGAATCAAGCAGGGCGGTCATTGCAGCAGATACGCCGAGCGGCTTTGTGCCGTCCGAAGGAACATCCGCTGCTACCACACCGACAGACAGAGTAGGAGCGGCCGGCGGTATTCCCGTATTTGCCGGGCAGAGCAGCCGAACAGATACAATCACCGGCATTGCAGCAGCACCGCAAACAGAAAAGGCGTTTGAAAGCGCCCGTCTGGCGAACACGACGGCTCCGCTCGCTCTGCGAGAACGCGTTACCACGACGGCAACCGGGATAACGGTGGAACAGGCAGCCATTCCGCTCGACTATGCAGCTGTAACTGCGAGCAGCGGGACGGCCGTAACCGTTGTTGAAATTACCTTCCCGCAGAAACAAGGGGGGAATGGTACGAGCAATGGCACCACTGGCGGCTGACCGAGCGTCCGACGCTACGCGGACAGCTTCTCCCTACGGGCGCCCTGATGGCGCCCGTATTTTTTGCCTACAGCGGCAGACATCTGGAGGCAAGTGCCGCAGTGTGCGTATCGATATGCATGTTCGCACCGCATTCTCTATATGCGAAAACAGCATACATCATTAAGACATGTCCACTTGCCATTTTTGCCACAGTGTGATAGAATAATTACCGCGTTCGTCAAGCGGTTTGGTTTTTAATCGGCGGCGGGCGGTTACTTTTTTGTTTATTTTGTAGAGGTACGTATGGCGACAAGAAGAGGTCCCCGTTTTAAGGAATGCCGGCATTTAGGGGTGAATGCGTGCGGACATCCAAAGGCAATGAATCGCGCCGCAAATCCTGCATTCAAGCGGACAAAAAAGATATCTGAATACGGTCTTCAACTCATCGAAAAGCAGAAAGTCAAAGCGTATTACGGCATCATGGAGCGCCAGTTGCAGCGTTATTTTAAAGAAGCTGCAAAGACGGCTGGCATGACCGGCGCGGCGCTCATCATCTCTTTGGAATGCCGCCTTGACAATCTGGTATACCGCATTGGGTTTGCCAACTCACTGCGCATGGCGCGGCAGATGGTAACGCACGGTCACATGCTTGTTGACGGCAAAAAGATTTCTATTCCGTCATTCGGCGTAAAAGTCGGCCAGCACATTTCGCTGTGCGAAAAGGCGCGCAAAAACAAGCAGTTCCGCGACAGCTTTCTCGGCGGAAACCGTGCGCCACTTGACTACCTTGAATTAGATGCCGATAATTTTTCTGGCACGCTGATTGCGCGGCCAGCACGAGAAAAAATTCCGGTACAGATAAACGACCAGCTCGTCGTTGAGTACTATTCAAAATAACAGACGCACGCCACCATCTGGGGGCTGTTCATCGTGCCCGGCACTGTACGCCGGGCATTTTTTTTCAGAATCAACTGCCTGCACCCTAATGCGGAAAGCAGTGTGGTGCCAGCGCCGTTCCCGCAAAAAACCGCTTCTTGACATGCGCGCCGTTTTATCAGATAGTTGAATCATGGGAAAATCTGGTGGGAATTTTTTTCAAAACTTATGTGCACGCCTGTTTGCTTCTTCCGATCCAGCGGCAATAAAAAAACGAAAGCTCAAGTCAATCGCAAAGACGCTTTCAAAAGGACGATACAAATTTTACCGGGCAGGAAGCGGAGATGTACTGCCTGCGTTGCCTAAGTTTTTGTACGAGATATACAAGGCGATTGCGCCGGCGCAGCATCTGTTTCGGAGTATGCCGAACGATGCGCTGGTCAAGCACATGGTCATCGGCTTTTTTCTCACTGAGCGGCAAAAAAAATTGGAAGAGCTGCTGACAGAAGAGTCTATCATGACGAAGGCAAAAACCATCCCGATTGAAAAACTTGCGCCACAGGCAAAAGAAGCGCTCGACCAATACTGTGCGGACTTTGACGGCGAACGTATCGGTGCAATCGAGGCGCTGTACAAACAGTTTTTGGCGCTCAGAGATTTCTGCGTGTACGACTACTATTTTCTGCTCAAAAAATTTGATTCATCGCTGCGCGAAAACGATTTTTCAAGCGGTCCGCACTTTGAAAAAATAAACGCTGACTACATCGTTGAAGATTTGAAAGATTTTATCTCGGTGGCATGGGTGTTTCCGGTGGATGCGGATTGGACGATTTTGGTCCAGATGTTCAAAGACATGCGCAACACCGAACCGATTTCTGCCGGGACGCTCAAAAAAATATCCGCCCGACTAAACGCTGTTCGTGAATCGCGGACGCTTGAAATGATGCTGCAGCTCATTGCGCAAGACCCTGATTATGAGCCACAGACGGTCGCGCCAAAGGCGGCAATCGCAGAACAGTACATCGACACCTTTAAGTCTGAAACGCTCGGTATTTTGCGGAAACTTGAGGCCGCAGAAAAAGGGTCAAAGGTCAGCGATCTGGTACAGAAAATTTACGGTACGAAATCAGCCATCTATCTGAAACATTACACAGAACGGCTGTCCGATTCTCTCGACAAAAAAAATCTGCACGGGCTTGCATACTGTGTGCCATTGAATTATTTAAAAGGATTTTTGATTGACTATGTAAAAAAAGATATCCGCGAATACTGCGATTTGGTATTAATCCGCGGCAAATGGACTGCCACTGCGCTTTCCGCAACGATGTCGAACGCGTATAACGATTTACTCGGTGCGTCCGATACCATTACGGAATTTGACGCACGCCTTGCAGAAGACGGAACTATCGGCATTAAATTAAAGACGCTCTTGCCACGCGCGCACCATGATGTAGAAGCGCGGAACATTATCAACCGGCTGGTTTCCGACGCAAACGATGCGGCAAAGGAATACATTATGGAGTCAACGCGCAATTTGGTGGCGGTCGGAAAAACAATCAAGCTGCTCATTGAAGATGAAGGGAAAAAGAATCCCGCCATGCTGACAAACTGGCAGGAGATTGAACGATTTTCTGACCGCCCGCCAAAGGACATCGGCATAGAGATTTACAAAAAAATCTATCTGTTCGCAACGCTCATACAGACGTGCATGAGCGCGAGCGTTACCTAACGTGCCGCTGCAATTTTTTGCGACAACTTTGTCCCGATGAACTGAATCAGTTCAACGAGCACCAGAATAATGATGACGGCACCGGCAAGAATCTCTGGACGGAAGCGCTGATAGCCGTACCGTATGGCAAGATCGCCGAGGCCGCCACCGCCGATAACGCCCGCCATCGCCGAATAGCCGATTAAATTGATTATCGTCAGCGTGATGCCGTTGATGAACGACGGAAGCGCTTCCGGAATAAGCACCTTCAGGATAATCTGCATAGTGGTGGAGCCCATCGCGCGCGCGGCCTGAATGACGCCGGCATCAACGTCCTGCAACGCGGACTCAATGATGCGCGCCACAAACGGTGCTACTGCAATCGACAGCGGCACGACGGTTGCCTTAGTGCCGATACTCGTCCCGATAACGATACGTGACAGCGGGAATAATATGACCATCAGGATGATGAACGGAAACGAGCGCACCGCGTTGACAAGCCGCGTTAACACCTGATAAACGAGCGGGCGCGGTTTAATTCCCGCCGACGGTTCACTGATGTACAGCAACACGCCGAGTGGCAGCCCGAGCAGCACGCTAAAAACCGTAGAAAACAGCACCATAATGAGTGTCTCTGCGGTGGCAGTAGAAAGCAACAAAAAAACGCGCTGTATGGGCATGGTCAATGTTCCTCCTCTGTTTCGTGTGCTTCAACGGTGATTCCCTGTTCCTGCAGAAAGGCGAGCGCGCGGTGTACTTCAGCTACATCGCCGGAAATATCAAGCACGAGCGTTCCAACCGGCACATCTTTGACCGTCTGGACACCCGCAGCGCGGATATTGAACTCCACAGCATAGCGGCGTACCATGCGGCTCAACATTGGCTCGCCCGTCAATGGCCCCACAAACCGCAGCGTGTACTTGCCGCCGGTTGGCGACCAGCGCACAAAATCATCCGTCTGCGGCATACCGTTCATATCCGATAACCCAGCAAGAAAACTTTTAGTGATGCGCGACGACGGGTGGATAAAAATGTCACCAACAGAGCCGTGTTCCACAACGACGCCGTTGTCGATGACGGCAACGCGGCTGCACGCATCGCGCACTACTTCCATTTGATGCGTAATCATCACCACCGTCAGGCCAATCTGCGACTGTATTTTTTTGATAAGATCCAAAATCTGGTGTGTTGTCTGCGGGTCAAGCGCGCTCGTCGCTTCGTCACAAAAAAGAATGTCCGGGCGGTTCGCAAGCGCGCGTGCAATCGCAACGCGCTGCTTTTGCCCCCCCGACAGCGTACTGACGGGCGCCTGTTTCCTGTCCGCCAGATCAACGAGCGAAAGCAACTCATCGACGCGGCGCGCAATGTGTGCGGGCGGCGTGCCGCAAATTTCAAGCGGATAAGCGACATTTCCTCCGGCCGTCCGCGAGCTGAACAAATTGAAGTTTTGAAATATCATACCGATGCGCCGTCGCTGTGCAATCAGCGCGCGACCAGCAAGAACATCGACACGCTTTCCATCGTAGCGGATTTCGCCGCCGTCGGGTGGCTCAAGCAGGCTCATCAAACGCACGAGCGTCGATTTTCCCGCACCGCTTTTTCCGATAATACCGAAAATATCATTCGCCGGGATGTGTAGACTGATTCCCCGCACCGCGTGCACGGCACTGTCCGGCTGTTCGCCGCAATACGTCCGCGTTACGGCATCCAACGTTATTTCCATGCGGCACCTCGTTTTATTACCGTTTTTCAGCGCTGGCGGCAGTTTCCGGAAACAGTTCCGGCACTCGGTACGCATCCGGAATTCGTGCGGGACGTCCGTCGTGCGTGACGCTCGCCCACGTTACATCGGCTTCAGCACATATTGTTCCATCCGCTTTTCGCACCGTCTGATGAAACGTGCCCGACACCGCTTTTGTTTGCACTGCTTCTACGTCGATGAACAGCCGGTCGTCGAGCACCGCTGATGCTTTGTAATAAATATCGATGTGTGCAATATAAAGATAATATCCCGCCGCAATAAGCCCCTGATAATCAAATCCAATCTGATGCAGGTATTCCATGCGCCCGTATTCAAGAAAATTCAAGTACACTGCATTATTTACGTGACCATAGGAATCGCATTCGTATGAACGGACGGTCAATTCCGAAGTGTATTTCATAGAGTGGAAGTATACCGCAAACCGGCACCGGAACGCAATGTGACGTTTTGCCGGGCGCATGGTTTCCACCATGCGCCCGGCAAAACGCGGAGGCACAATCGCACCGTTGGTACGGAACCGCCTACCCCCGATGGGAGGGGCGCCGGAGGCGTTGCCGCCGGGCGGCAATGGAGCGCGACAGACGCGGAACCCCGAACAGCGGGTTTTCGTAATGAGTGTGGTCATAAAAAACGGTACAGTGTGCTATGAGCAATTTTATAAGAAAATTATTTTCTTTTTTTATTGACCTTTGTGGCATCTGTTAGTATGTTATGTAGAGATACACTATAATGCCGGTTTTTTCAGTACCGGTCATATTCTTTTGGGGAATTACATGTCACATCCACACAAACAGTCGGAACAGACGGACGAAAAACCGGAAGAGTCAACGGAAGCGGAGCCGCAAAGGGCCGAAGATATTCAGGAAGACCCGGTGGCGGCATTGCAAAAAGTGGTCGATGAATTAAAAGCAGAAAACGCCGACCTCCAGGATCAGGTGTTGCGCCGCGCCGCCGATTTTGACAACTACCGCAAACGCATGATAAAAGAAAAGCAGGACGCTTTTGATTACGCGAACACCAATCTGCTCAAAGATTTACTCGACAGCCTAGACAACTTTGACCGTACGATAGAAGCGGCGGCAACTGCGACCGACGTCAAAGCGATTGCTGATGGCGTCAAAATGGTGAATACATCGCTGGTTTCTCTGCTTGAGGACAAATACGGCTTGACCAGTTACGGCGCGGCAGGCGATGCGTTTGATCCCGATATGCACGAAGCGATTGGGAGTGAAACAGGAGCGGTTGCCGAACCGATTTTGAAAGCAGTATATTTAAAGGGATACAGATTGAAAGACCGGGTTATCCGTCATGCGAAGGTCATGGTGACAATGCCCGACGGAACGGTAGACGGACAACAGCCGGATTCTGCCGCAGCGGAGCACGACAGCTCGGTTTGTAATTAGGAGAAGAAACAGCGCGGCCGGAAAGCAGCGTCTTTTATTTCGATATCGGAATACGGAGCGCGGCAACACATTTTCCGTACGGATAGCGAGGAGTTAAAGAACTATGGGTAAAATTATCGGTATTGACTTAGGGACGACCAATTCGTGTGTTGCCGTTATGGAAAACGGTGAGCCGGTCGTCATTCAGAATGCAGAAGGCGGACGCACCACGCCGTCTATCGTTGGCTTTACGGCAAAGGGTGAGCGCATCGTCGGTAGTCCGGCTAAAAATCAGATGATCACGAATCCGGCGAACACCGTGTACTCGGTAAAACGGTTAATCGGGCATCGGTACAGCGAGCTCCAGGGGGAAGCGACCAAGCTGCCGTACAAAGTTATAGACAACGGCTCTGACTGCCGCGTTGAAATTGAACAGAGCGGCGAAAAAAAGCAGTACAGCCCGCAGGAAATCAGCGCGTTTATTCTTCAGAAGATGAAGAAGACCGCGGAAGACTATCTGGGCACCACAGTGACGGAAGCGGTCATCACGGTACCGGCGTATTTCAATGACGCCCAGCGGCAGGCAACCAAGGACGCCGGAAAGATTGCAGGCCTTGACGTTAAACGCATTATCAACGAGCCGACGGCAGCTTCTCTGGCGTTTGGCTTTAATAAAGACGCAAAAAACGAAAAGACAATCGCCGTGTACGATTTAGGCGGCGGCACGTTTGATATTTCAATCCTTGAACTCGGCGATGGTGTGTTTGAGGTCAAGTCAACAAACGGCAACACGCAGCTCGGCGGTGACGACTGGGATCGGCGAGTCATCAACTGGCTCATCGCTGAGTTCAAGAAAGACACCGGTATCGATTTGTCTGCCGACGCCATGGCCATGCAGCGGCTCCGTGAAGCGGCGGAAAACGCAAAAATCAGCCTGTCGTCGCAGACGTCAACGGACATCAATTTGCCGTTTATCACGGCGGATGCCTCCGGTCCGAAGCACTTGCAGAAATCGCTGACGCGCGCGCAGTTTGAGCAGATGACCGAAGATTTATTTGACGCAACCAAAGAACCGTGCCGCAAAGCCATGGAAGACGCGGGTATCAGTGCGGATAAAATCGACGAGATTCTATTGGTCGGTGGCTCAAGCCGCATGCCGAAAGTGCAAGAAATCGTCAAGCAGATTTTCGGCAAGGAAGGCAACCGTTCCGTCAACCCCGATGAGGCGGTTGCGGTCGGCGCAGCGATTCAGGGGGGCGTACTCGGTGGTGACGTAAAAGACGTGCTGCTGCTCGACGTGACACCGCTTTCACTCGGCATTGAGACGCTCGGTGGCGTATTCACAAAGTTGATTCCGCGCAATACGACGATTCCGACCAAAAAGAGCCAGATATTTTCGACGGCGGCAGATGGGCAGACGGCGGTGTCCATTCACGTCTTGCAGGGCGAGCGCGAAATGGCGGAACAGAATCGCACGCTCGGGCGCTTTGATTTGGTGGGCATTCCGGCAGCCCCGCGTGGCGTCCCGCAGATTGAAGTAACATTCGACATCGATGCGAACGGTATCGTGCATGTGTCAGCAAAAGACCTCGGCACAGGGAAAGAGCAGCACATTCAAATCACGTCGTCAAGCGGTTTGAGTGACGCTGAAATCGACCGCATGGTGAAAGATGCCGAAGCGAACGCCGAAGCGGACAAAGTCAAGCGCGAAGGGATTGACGCACGCAACGAGGCGGACAGTCTCATCTACGCCACGGAAAAATCGCTCAAAGATTTAGGCGACAAGGTGAACGGCGCAGAGAAACAAAAGATAGAAGACGCCATTGCGGACTTGAAGAAGACGATGGAAAGCGGTTCCGTTGCCGATATCAAGGCAAAAACCGAAGCGTTGAAACAGGCGTCATACAAAATCGCCGAAGAGCTGTATAAACAGCAGTCCGGTGCTGCCGGCACAGAGGGGGGAAACTCCGCCACCGATAGTGACAAGGGATCGGAAGGCAGTGCAAGTAGCACTTCATCCGGTTTTGACAAAGGCACGGCTGATGATGCCGAATATGAAGTACATGACGACAAATAACAGCATCGACAGAGCACCGGTTTCCGTACGGTTGGACGGGGCGCCGTCAAGCTAGGCAGTAAAGCGCGCAACAAAACCGTTGCGCGCTTTATGCGTTTTGGAAATGCGGGGCGCCGCTGTGAGCGTTCGCAGCGTGGCAGTCTGCACTATTTTTGTGGCAAAGGACAGGGGAAGCAGTAGGTCTGGCATATGGCAAATAAACGTGATTACTATGAAGTACTCGGCGTCGAAAAAAACGCGACGCAGGACGACATCAAAAAAGCGTACCGTAAGCTTGCAATACAGTACCATCCTGACAGAAACCCCGGAGATAAAACCGCCGAAGAAAAATTCAAAGAAGCGACAGAGGCGTACGAAGTGCTTTCTGACGATGAAAAACGACCGCTCTATGACCAGTACGGATTTGCCGGCGTTGAAGGCATGAATCAGGGCGGAGCGCAGTATTCACACGCGTTCCACGATTTCAGCGATCTGTTCGGCGGTATGGGCGGCGGTTTCAGCGACATCTTTGAAAGCATTTTCGGCGGCGGTATGGGCGGGCGCCATGCACAAGGCGGGCCGGCGCACGGTGCAAGCCTTCGATATGACTTGGAGCTGACGTTCTCCGAAGCGGTCTACGGCACAAAAAAGGACATCCATTTTAAACACAACGAGCAGTGCGAAACCTGCCACGGTTCAGGCGGTGCGCCGGGCTCAAGCAAAAAGACCTGTACCATGTGTCAGGGGATGGGACAGATTCGCCGGAGTTCTGGTTTTTTTGCCGTACAGCAAACGTGCCCACAGTGCCACGGTTCAGGAACGACGATTGACAATCCCTGTGTGTCGTGCCATGGAACCGGCGTACAAGAAAAAAACAAAAAGATGACGCTTACCATTCCCGCCGGAGTTGACAACGGCAAACGAATCGCGATTCCGCACCAAGGGGATGCGGGCGAAAACGGCGGAACAGCGGGCGATTTGATCGTGGTACTTCACGTGCAGCCGCACGCATATTTTGAGCGAGACGCGCACGACCTGTACTGCGCCGTTCCCATCACAATCTCCCAGGCCGCCCTCGGTGCTGACATCACAGTAACAGCGCTTGACGGCAAACGAATCGACCTGAAAATTCCTGCGGGAACAGAAAACGGCAAGATGCTCCGCATTAAAGGAGAAGGTGTTCCGGTTACAAACTCAAGCCGCAAAGGCGACCTCTACGTAAAAATCATGGTACAGGTACCACAACGGTTGACGGCAGAGCAGCGGGAAGTACTCAAACGTTACATGGAAATCGAACGGCCAACAAACGCACCGCAGCTGATACGGCTGTCATCGCTTGCACGATAAAGACGCATTTATAATTTTATAGATAATTTTTCTTTAATCGGCATACAAAATACAAAAAAATATGATACACTGATTATAGTTTTATTTCGATAATACACGGCGGAAAATAATGTATCGAATTTTAAAAAAAACTGCTGCATGCATCAGCGCAATCAGTATCGTTATCGGTGCGACGGCGCTTTCATTTTTTTTAATTTCGCCGCATATGACTTCTGCCACCACCGGAGTGCTGTTTGGATTTCCGGCGCTCATACTGTGCGCTTTTCTGTCGGGAATGCTTTTTATTCAAAAAAAAATCACAACGCGTTTGTACCACCTGCTGTTTGACCGGAATGAAAACGCGCTTTTTCGAGAGTTCATAGACCGATTACGGTTTTGTTATTCGCTCGATGATTTTTGCAAAATGATTGTTGATGTGCTTGAATACAAAGCGGATGGCGCCGCGCTTTTAATGGAGCCGAGTCACAACTACATATTGTATAACAGCGCAGCGCACATAACGGCGCGCACGGCAACCGCATTGACACTGCAATTTAATTATCCTGAGTCGTGGCCGCACGGTCTATTCTTTTTGAACGATGAACTCGGCATCACCTCTTCAAAAAAACATGCGCGCGGTTTTTTTATTGCGGATGTGAATATGCGCTTGTATGTTTTCTGCCGGATTATACAGATGATTGAACACAGTCTGTTAACCGAGCTACAAGAAGAGTTCACGCATTTCTTGAACAGGAGCAAAACGATTTCTTCTCTTGCGTACATAGCGGAGATATCAACCGAATGGATGCAGCTTGCAGAGACACAAGCATCGTTTTTACCGCAGAAACTGCCAGCTATTAACCATCTGAAACTGGCCGTGTATTATCGTCCGTTTGTCAATGTTTCCGGTGACTACTATGCAGTGCTGCCGGTCACAGAGCACAAGACGGTCGTACTGCTCGGAGATGTTTCTGGCAAAGGCCTATCTGCGGCACTCATCATGGGGCTTGTGGTGAACACCGTAAAAATTATTGAAAATAAAGAAGACCTTGCCGGCATCGTTCAGACTATAGACAAAGCGATAAAGAATATGCATCTTGAAGATAAATATACCGTGCTGTTTTTAGGAATTATCGATACGAAGCGTATGCGCCTTTCATATATCAATGCCTCGCTAACCGCCCCATTCGTTGTGTCGCCAACAGCATCAGGCACAGAAATCCGCCGGCTCGAATCAACAGCGGTTCCTGTCGGCATCATTGATATGGCGCTACCTACAGTAGCTGATATACCGCTTGTGCCACGTTCGGTTATCATTCTGGGGACCGACGGCATATTTGAAGTGACGAACACCGACAACGTGCAGTTGGGAGATTCCAGAGCGATGCGCAACGCGGTAGCCAATGCTATAGATACGGATCCGGCGCACTGTATTGATGAAATCATCGCTTTACTGACACGCTACAGTGCTAACGGCCGCGCACACGACGATATGACAATGCTCGTAGCACAGATAGAGGCATAATATGATCTACGCACTTATTCTCAGCGCAGTATCAATCATTCTGCTCGTGCTGTCGTTTTCTGCCGCCCGCGTTCTTCACCGTACATCGTACGCAGTTTTAATCGGAAACATTTTCTTGCTCGCTATTGCAACCGGCATCATGGCGACCATCGTCTGTTTTGAAAAGAATATGCCGATGCATCTGAATCAACTGTTGAGCAGGATTGTCATTGTCTGTGAAGGATGCTTTTGGATAAACGTCAGCTACAATTTCCTCACGCTTGAAGATAAAAACGTGCCACCACTTACTGTTGCTATACGTTTTTTTCTGTACGGTGTCATGGTAGTGGCGGTCTTTTCGCGGTTCACAACGGTACTGATATCCAGAACGCAGGGAATCGTGATTGAATCTTCGGTGGCACTCACCATCAACGATCGACAACTGCCGCTCGACGTAATCATTGTGCTCGTGCTACAGGTTATACTGCCAGCGCTGACAGGCATCACAATGCTTATACGTAATCGCATCGGGAAAAACCTGCTTGTCCAGCAAAAGGGCTACGCACGTGTCGCATCGCTCGTGCTGCTGTGGGCACTGCTCGCATTCAATCGCGCCGGTGCGGTAGCTGTGCCACAGCTGTCACTGCTGTTTATTGTTCCCGGTGCAGTGTTCTGTATCTGTGCGTTTTCGGCGGTACGCATAGACACCGTGCTCTCACCGTATGAGATTGCACAACAAACGCTGAAAATACTTTTTACATATATCATTCCGTCAGGACTTGCCGGCGCACTGTATTATATCATAGCAACGAGTGCTCCCAGCGAATGGCAGCTGCTTGTGCTGCCCGCCACCGCACTCTGTTTTGCACTTGCATCGTTTGTTTCATGGGGGAGCGCACGATTCCTCACATGGTTCAACGTTGTCCGTTCAGATGATTATGTACAAGCGTTTGAAAAAGATTTATCAAACATCGACTACAGTCTCGGCACCATGGACGATGTAATCACACAGATGATCGATGCGTGCAAAAAGCACTGTGATGTATCATCGGTAGCGGTATTTATCAACAACAAGAAAAATACGTTGACCGTTGCCTATAGCTCACATAATCTACCGGTTACGGAAATTCTTCCAAGCCCACTGTTTGATTTTTTATTGAATGAAAATATCCGAGTGCTCACCCCCCGCGACTGTGATGCGCACTACGAGCTTGAACCGATCCGCGGCGCGCTATCTAATCTGTTTGCGGAATTGAGTGCAGATGTTCTGTTCATCTTGGCGGAGGGAAGAACGCTGCACGGGATAATCGCTCTGGGAAAACGAATGAACACATACAAGCCGTACGATGTCCATGCACTGCGGCAGCTCTATTCGTATTTTTTTGTGTTCGGTTATTACCTGCGCAATATTTCAAACCGTAAAGTTGTGGGAACGGTAAACCGCGAAATCCAACTGTCATCACAGATTATCGCATCGCTTGAAAAAACACGAGAGTTTCCCCTAAACAAAAAAGCTGAAACCGGCTGTTTTCTGTTGCCGGCACATAACATCGGCGGAGAATTTATCGACTGCATTCGGTTAACCAACACGCATCATCTTTTTGTCATTGGCGATTTAAGCGGCAGCGGCATCGCGGCAAGCATGAGCATGGTGATCCTCAAGTCAATCATCAGGACATTCCTCTCTGAAACAAACGACTTCAAAGAGCTCGTGGTAAAAATCAACTCATTTGTACACGCTGATTTACAGAAGGGGACAATCTTTTCTGGAATATTTTTGTTCATTGATTTTTCTACAGATACACTATACTACATAAACTGTAGTATTCCATCGCTTATATTGTATACACACAGTTATAACGATGTGATCGAAATACAAGGCAGTGGACATGTGTTAGGGTTCGTGCCGGACATCACCCCCTACATCGCAGTAAAAAAAATTGCCCTGCACGCAGGAGACGTACTCCTTGCCTGTACAAAAGGGTTAGTGAACTCCTGCTCGCTGCGCGGGGAAGCATTCGGAAAAGAACGCGTGCAGCAGACATTGCGCGCGCACATTACGTTTCCGGCTGACCGTATCGCACAATTTGAATACGATGCGCTTGTTGCATTTATGTCAAAAAAAATTACCGACGATATCAGCGTCTTTGTTTTAAAATATCACGATGCGGAAGGAAACTGATGGAGCAACTGTCGATAACAGAAAAAAACGGAATCAATTATGTGCTCTTTGAACTTGCGGGAGAGTTTACTTCTTATACGATAGATGGATTTCCACACAAACTGTATGAAACCATACAGCAACACGCCGTGGTTATCGATCTGGCGCAGGTAACAAAGATTTCTGACTCCGCAATCGGCTGCATCATGGCGGCGTTTAACGACGGCAAAGCGGTGGGACACAAACTCTATTTAAAATCGCTATCGATTGTATGTGACCGTGCATTTCGCGAAACCGGATTTAAAGAGCTCTTCCCCGTCATCTCGTCCGTTACCGAAGTACTGTAGTACCGTTGTACAGTAGCCGGCAGAATTGGAAGTGTTCAACAAAATGCGCTTTTGCCTGTACCCCCCCCCCTAAAATGAAAAATTATCCGGATCATGGTGCGCTTTGCCGGTATCAAGGTCGCTGATCATCTCCATTTCGTCTGCGGTTAGCTCAAAGTCAAAGATGGCGGCATTTTCCGAAATACGTTTTCGGTGCACTGACTTTGGAATGGTGACGATTCCGTTTTGATAATCCCACCGCAACGCAATTTGCGCGGCTGTTTTCCGATGCCGTTTGGCTATCTCTTGAATAGTGCGGCTCTGCAATACGTCTCCGCGGCCGAGCGGGCTCCATGCCTCACATACAATGCCTTTCGTTGAACAAAATGCACGCAACTCTTCGCGGGTCAAAAATGGATGACATTCAAACTGATTCACTGCAGGAATCGTCCCCGACGTTGTCAGCAGTTCTGCAATATGGTGCTCTAAAAAATTACTGACGCCGATTGCTTTCACCGTACCCGCTGCATAAAAATCTTCAAGATATTTCCACGTATCGGTAAACTTTCCTGCTACCGGCCAGTGAATTAAATAGAGATCGATGTAGCCCACATCCAGTTCTGTAAGACTTTTTTTGACCGCTGCCGCTTGATTATCGGCGCGCTGATCATCGTTCCAAATTTTTGTTGTTATAAAAATAGTTTCACGCGGAATGCCGCTTTCACGTACCGCCTTTCCGACAAGCGATTCATTGTGATAGAACGCTGCGGTGTCTATCATGCGGTAGCCAACCGCCAGTGCGTGTGCAACCGCTTCTCCAGTGTACGCGCCTGACTGATAGACGCCAAGCCCAAAACGCGGCATGGTGACGCCGTTATTAAGCGTGACCCGCTCCTCCAATCCCATGCGATCACCTCCTTACAACGCCGTCGTGCGGCGATACGATGCTCTAACGAAATTGTCACTGCACAAAGTATGCTCGTCGCGCGTGCACACGGACTACGCTGCCGCCCTTCTCCACACGCGCCCAAAAGCGTACTGCCGCTCGCATTGTACAGCACGACCGTAAAGGTATAGCTTCGCGCAAGACGGCGCGTTACATAATTTTTGTACAGTTCGTATTACACACTGAGAGCGGTATCCGTCACACGGATTAAGCGCTGCTATCTTTGGCTGCTTTTCAGCTCGCGATTCAAAAAAAACGAAAGTATTTCCCGAACCAATACGACGCCGCCGAGCACAATCAGTTCTTCAATCTCCGGATCAAGAATCGTCTTGAGAACGTCTTCCGCGATCAAAAAATCAAGTCCGAGCAGCAGATATATCCCGAAATTCGAACGTATGATAAAAAGCCGTTCAATACGGTTACTGCTTTTGGTGTGTGCAATCTCGCCGGTGATAAATGACACTACCGCGATGATAATCCCGTAGCATATCACCACCATGCTTATTATACCGATTGCAACTACAATGTGTTGAGCGATAACGATGAAGTAGTCTTTCATTGCGCTTATAGTATACGGCACAAAAATCGTATTGTAAAGAAATTTTATGTATAGGATGCAGGGTGCCCCGTCACTATGAAAAACAGCCTTTGCTTTGTCCGAGAACTAGTATCGCCTGAATATTCTGTGCGAACAGCCGTTCCCTACGCAAGAGCGGTATTCTGCTAGAGGCGCACTACCGTGCATAAAAAACGCCAGCCGGCACCGGGCACGGCAGCTATTTCACGACAAGATTCACAAGCTTATCTGGCACAACGATAATTTTTACTATCTGTTTTCCGGCGGTATGTTTTTGTGCGCCGTCCGTTTCGAACGCGCGTGTTTTAAGCGTCTCTTCCGGTGTCCCCGGTGCAGTTTCAAACGTATCACGAAGTTTTCCATTTACCATTACGGTGATTGTCCGCGTGCTGTCTGTCACATACTGCTCGTCAAACACCGGCCATGGCTCATACGCAATCGTTCCGTTATGTCCCAACTTTTCCCAGAGCTCTTCCCCCAGATGCGGCGCATAGCAGGAAAGCATCTTGACAAACCCCTCCCACATACTGCGCGGGATGCGTTCTTGCTTTGTCGCCTCGTTTATAAAAATCATCATCTGGCTAATCGCCGTATTGAACGACAGGGTTTCGGTATCTTCTGTCACTTTTTTGACGGTTTGAGCGTACGTCTTTCTAAACGCAACCAACGCGGTGTCCTCAAGCTGACCGGTAATGTCACAGTCAACGATTGGCTTTTCGCTCATGCTCCACACTTTTTCCAGAAAGCGCTGAATACCGATGATGCCCTGTGTGTTCCACGGTTTTGAAATCGTCAGCGGCCCCATGAACATTTCGTACAGGCGCACGCTATCCGCACCGTATTTTTTTATCTGGTCGTCAGGATTCACCACGTTCTTCAACGTCTTGCTCATCTTCGCAACAATCTGTTCAAGCACCTCGCCGGTCGCTGTTTCGATGAATCTACCGGGCGCCGTCTCCGTCACCTCGTCAGCAGGAACGAGCGTTTTATTCTTCCGCTGATATGCAAACGAGGTTATCATGCCCTGGTTGATGAGCCGTTGAAACGGTTCCACCGTATGCACAGCGCCGATATCGTAGAGCACTTTGTGCCAGAAGCGCGCATAGAGCAAATGAAGCACCGCATGTTCCGCACCACCCACGTACAAATCCACCGGCATCCAGTACGTTTCCTTATCGTGCGCACAGAACTCCGTTTCATTGTGCGGATCGAGGTAGCGCAGGTAGTACCAGCAGCTCCCTGCCCACTGCGGCATAGTGTTGGTCTCGCGTTGTGCCGCACCACCACACTTCGGGCACGTACAGTTCACCCAGTCCGCGATGTTTGCAAGCGGGCTCTCCCCCGTACCGGTCGGCTGGTACGTTTCCACATCGGGCAGCACAAGCGGCAGATCGCTTTCGTCAAGCGGCACAATGCCGCAGACCGAGCAGTGCACGAGCGGAATCGGCTCGCCCCAATAGCGCTGACGACTAAACACCCAGTCGCGAAGCTTGTAGTTAACAGCGGGAGCTCCCACCTGTTTTGCAGAGAGCCACGCGATCATATCCGCTTTTGCCTGTTCGGTGGCACGCCCGGTAAACTGCGCGCTGTTGATGGCATATCCGTCTGCGCTCGTGCAGCCATCAGCAACAGTACAGAGCATCGGATGCGCTTTGCAAAACGCTTCATACGTTGCCGCATCGCGCGCAGCGTCCACCAAAAGCGCCGCCCCTTTCCGTTCATCTCCGTCTGCAAGCGCAGCGATCTCCGCTTTTGACGCGACGACTTTTTGTATGGGAAGCCCGAATTTCTGTGCAAAATCCCAGTCGCGCTCATCGTGTGCAGGAACCGCCATGATTGCGCCTGTGCCGTATGAAACCAATACGTAGTCCGAAATCCAGATGGGAATAACCGCCCCAGTCGCTGGATTAACAGCGTACCGCCCCGTAAAGACACCGCTTTTGTCTTTTGCCAGATCAGTGCGCTCTAGGTCAGACTTGCGTGCCGCAGAGTCGATGTAGGCGGACACGGCATCTCTGTACTCTGCGGAAGCGCACTGCGACGAAAGCGGATGTTCCGGCGCAATCACCAGATACGTCGCGCCAAAGAGCGTGTCGGGGCGCGTGGTGTACACCGCAATCTTTTGCGCCGTCGCATTTCCGCATTCGTCCGCCACGGCAAACTGCACCGTTGCCCCCGTACTTCGCCCAATCCAGTTTTTCTGCATAAGCTTCACTGACTCCGGCCAGTCAAGGGT
>JAFUFE010000028.1 GCA_017470085.1 Treponema sp. | reverse complement strand
TCATCTCCAAAAAACTATCCCTTAAAAAATCAACAACAGGAAAAATGCTCGTTTTGGAAATGGGTGCATACAGGTGCCTGTTTTAATGGGAGGCGTGCGCTGTGGTACGCGGTCATGTCGCCGCAGTCTGAAAAAAGCACATGGCGACGCTCCGCTCGTACAGGAGCGGAGCGTCGCCCGCTATCACTGGCCAAAAAGACTGCGTAACCGGTTGCCCCCGGTAGCAGGCGTACCGGCATCAGATGACGCGCCGTCATCTTTTTGTTCAGTGGCGCTCGTTCCACCGCCAAAAATTCCCCGCAGTATGGTGCTTCCAGTATTCTCTGAACCATTCGCGGCACCAGTTCCTGCCCCTTCTGGCACCAATCCACCCGCAGCCTGTTGCAAAGCGTCACCAGCAACAGCCTGGAGCGATTCTGTCGCCTGTTTTTGTATTTGGGCGGCCAATTCTTTTTTAAGGTTTTCCAGCTGCGCATCAACTCCGTTGACGGAAGCACTCAAACCGCGTGTGTCTGTCTGTATACCGGTGAATGCCGCAATCTTTTCGGTTACACCGCTCGTCCGCTCATCAAGTTCATCTAAAAGCTGTGTCCGCACGGACGCAATGAGCGAGGCCGTTTCCTCTCGAAACAGTTCCGTCAGCACTGACAGCAACCGGCGGTCGGCATCGGAGGAAAGCTGCACCGCAATGTCGCCATCCGTAGCATACTTGAACGTAAAGCCAAGCTGAACGTCAGTGATTTTTGAAAGCGCCCGCTCATAGAGGCGGTACACCGCATCCGGCTCAAACGCCTCGGTTGCAAAATGCAGATTGTGCATGTCGAGTATACCGTTGGCCGTAAAGCCGCCGTCCGTATCGGCCAGCACGCGGGCAGTGATTCCTGAACGCGATGCGATACCGAATGCCGGAGCGGAAACAGCGATCGCATAGTTTGTGCCCGTATAGGCAGCGTCTATCAACGACGTCGCGGTGCTCCGCGCGTCCACTGTTGCCAGAAGCGTGTTGTCGTGCTCTCCGATTGACACGGCACCATCGATAACCGCAGGTTTTCCCCACAAGTCCATGTTGCTGCTCACATCGTGCGCTGCAGCAGAAAAGTTTGGGCCGGATGTATAAAACTGTTCAAGCAAAAAGCGCGGAACAATGTCTTTCTTATAATAAATATCCCGACCAGCTAACCGCGACACCGTAAACGATTTTTTCTTTTTCTTTGGAGACGATGTGTTTGCCGACTGCGCCTGTGCCGCGCGCGCCATGTTCAACACCTGCTGTACATACGGATAGTACTGCCCGCTCAAGCTATAGATAACCGTTTCAAGCATATCATCCATGATGCCGTGCAGACCAGTTGTCTTGAGCGCCGCAATTTTTGACACCTGTTCTTCCACGAGTGCGCGGTCACGGCTCACCGCTTCGGTTATGCGAGCAGCATAGGTCTGTACGATATCCGCGTCTTCCTGCACCGCTGCCGCTATCGATGAAACGCGCTCCTTCAGTTCTTTGCCCTGCGTTATGACTGTATTCACCGTTGTCAGTGTTGATCGCACCGTTGCGCTATCCATGCGCGACCAGTCGGTAGAGATGAGCTCTTGCCCGCTCGTCACAAACGATTCAACTGAGGAACGAACTTCATCCGGCACAGACTGCCACGCTGCAATTTTTTCTTCTACTTGCTGCTGAATCTCTTTGGCGAGCTCCGGCGACTGAAAGTTCGTCTGAAGATTCTGCGCGATATTCACCGGATTGTACTCCGCAAATGTTGCTTGCAATTTTGTGCGAACGTCATCAGAGAGTGCTTTTGTTTTATCCGCAATAAAGCCGGATGTCTGACGGTCAGTTTTTTTTGCTGCGCGTGGCAGCGCTCCCGATGTCGCCCGGTCGATGTTCCATGCGATGCCAGCAACAGTGATATCTTCGATGTGTGCTTTGCCCCGGAGCAGATCCGTTAAATTGAAATCAATGGTTACCCGCTCCAACTCAAAAAGATTTTTCATCGGCTCGGAGCGGCTTGCCTGTGCAATGCCTGTTACCGACAGCGATGCATCAAAAATCCGCATATCGACTTTGACTATATCGGTCTTTGCAGAAAAAATTTTTTGCATCGCACTGGTCAATGCCCATTTGATAAAAACATTTTTAAACAGCGTCACTGAAATACCAACCGCCCCGCAAAAACAGACGACGGCAACAAGCGGCACGAATTTTATCGTTCCTTTCTGTTGTTTAATTTCTTTGGCAATCCGTTTTAGGCGCACAACATCTTTCTTAGTGAACAGTGTATCGGCAGGAATCAACAGCTTTCCCGTTGCTGTATCAGTAACAAAATAATTTTCCACAAACGTCCTGTCGTCACCAACATAGAGATGCTTGTGCAGTTTTTTATGAAACTGTTTTTGTGTGTACTGTTTCCGATACACGCGCGGAATTTTTTTTACAGAAAAACGTTTTTCTGTCTGGCGGGTTTTCTGGTTGTTTTCTCGTTTCATGATTTACGCTCCTCCCGCAATGCCAGCAATTTTTTCTATGAGCGGTATTTTTTTAATCGCTTGGGCGATGACGCCTTTATTGAGTGCCGGTGCAACCGATGCACGCCACAGCTTTATGAGCAGCATCGCAAGCACGAACAGCGGAATATATGCGATGAGCCCTGCCACAAGCGAACCACAGACAACCGTGTTGTTGAACCGGGTAAAACCGACAAACGGAATATCGAGTAGCCAACTGAAAATCGGCTCAAACGGAGCGAACGTCAAAACACGAAAGCCGAGTGCATCAAAAAGCGGATCGATCCGAGAAGCGACGAGTAGTCCCAGCAGCGTCATCAAAAAATATGCGCTCTTATTGATGCGTACAAACAGAAAAAAAATGAACAGCATATACCACAACAGATTATTCTTGGGTACAAATCCCAGAATCAATCCAAGACACATCGCGTGGGCAATCTGCGATGGCTTGACATTTGCGTTCAGTGCAGAGAACAGTTTTGCAATGTAAGAAATCATAACGGAGAGCCTCCTCAAAAAGCACCTGCGATAATTATAGCTTACTTTAGGTGGTTTTCATAGTGGCAATCCGCGTAGGCGCTGCCGCCATACCGAAAATTTATTTTTACCGCACCGCGTGCTGTCTGTAAGCTGTGTGCTGCCGATGAATTTGGCCAGATGCAAGCGCGTCCGCTACCACCTGTTCATCCACAAGCGCGTCACACGCAGCACGCGGTGCCACACGTAAAACACGCTTTCACTGGTGAAAACAGAACAACGCGATGTATCCTCATCGCACGTGAGTGTAAGCGTAGGATACGTTCCGCTTTGGAAACGACTAAAGGTCGTATTAAAAAAGCGTACGGCTACCACAGAGACGGAAGAACAGAAAGAAAATGGACTGCATGAAAATCGATCAGACAGGAAAGTGGAGTTCGCACTGCCGCACAAATAAATATGGAATAAAGACAAAAAAATGGCACCGTCATCAGTGCCATTCAAACAGATTGTTTCACAATACCCTAGCGCCGCTTCATCCGCACTTCGTAGTGTTTGTTCGGATCGGCTGCCGGGACATCGTTACGATCGATTGTCATATCGATGTCAGTCGTCAAAGACAGGTCTTTGAAAAATTTGTACGACCGCCCGGTTTCATCGCAGCTAAACGACAACGTAACACCATCAGCGGCGGCAGACACTTTGAAATCTTTGATTTTGCCGTTAAAACTGTAGATGAGCGTACCGCCCTGATACAGTTTGATGTCATTGCCTTCAAATGTCCACGTTGCATTCCATTTGGTGTCAAGCCAGCTGCCAATAGGAAAGTTGCCCAAATTAATTTGAGAAGCAGCCGGAGTCAAATCCACCGATTCCATCGATTCTTCCGATTGTGCCGCCGCGGTCCCCATCACTGCAGCAACAAGCACAAAAGCCAGTACCAGTTTTTTCATACTGAACCTCCTCACGCAAAAATTAGCATCAGCTTTTGTATCACCATCACCGTATACAAAAAGCCGTGCTCTAGCAGCATGCGAACATGCCGCATAGGATTATGAGAATAGTATATAAAATTGTGGGGATAAAATCAAGAGCGTGACTACACCGGGCATCCCCAGCATTGAATAGCTGCTATTTTTCTTGACAATTATCAAAAACGTATTACAATAAATTTTCAACAGATATCGTGATTGCTATGCACAATATAAAAACACTGCACTTTATATTGTAGCATCGGGCGCGCTGTAGGCAACGCTCTGAAAGTCACATCGAGTGGCAGTTCACCGTGGCAGTGCAAACGATGCCGACCTTTATCAGGAGGAACAATACAATGGAACGAATGAGATTCGCGTGGATTATTGGGGCACTCGCCGTGCTCATGGTAACCGGCTGCGGCAAAAAAATGCAGGACGATGATACACCCATCACATTGAAACTATGGACACATGAAGACCCCAACCGCCAGCGGCTTGAAGAAGGCTACGCAACCGCATACATGGCAGCGCATCCAAATGTTACCATTGAATATTCTGTCTATCCGTCGGGACGTATACAGGATTTGATTTCCACGGCGTACGCATCACGCAATGCACCATCCATCTGGAATCTCGAACTACAGAAAGCTTATCCGCTGCTTGCGCAAGGGATCTGCGCACCACTCGACCCAGCAGCAATCGGCGCACGTACTGAAACTGAAATAATCGACATGTACCTTGAACACATGCTCGACCCGGTGGTAGATGCAAAAGGCGAACTGGGGCCGCGTGGGAAAATCTATGGGTTATCGCTTGAACTCAACAACTGGTGCATGTATCTGAACAAAAAAATTTTCCGCGACGCCGGACTTGACCCGGAGACAGAGTACCCAAAAACATGGGAAGACGTCATGGCTGTCTCTGAACGCATCGTGCGCCGCACCGGTAACACCATTATCCGGCGGGGATTTGATTTTCGATATCCTGATTATCTGATTTCCTGGGTGCCGATGGTCAACCAACTCGGCGGGCGCGTCGTTTCAGATGATGGCACGGAAGCCATTACAAATCTTGACGCGTGGACGCGCGTGCTTGAATACATGCAGGAGTTTGGACCGAACGGCAAAAACCTCGGTTCGCCAACATACAAGCGGCCACGCACGGCGTTCGACACCGACTCAAATGAAATCGCCTTATCGCTGTCGGGGCTGTATCAAGAAGCGCGCATCGCAACTGTCAATCCTGATTTTTATACGAGCGGTGAATGGATGGTTATCCCGTACCCGGTCTTTGTGGGTGGACTGGATCTGGCTGGTTGCTATTATTTCCAATATTATATGGTAAACTCACAGATACCCGAACGCGAACAGCGCGAAGCGTGGCGATTTATCAGTTTCATGTTGAGCCATCCGGAAGACTATCTGAACGAGGTGGCGCTCGTGCAACCGCGTCGTTCGCTCATTGAAAGCGATGCATATAAAAACATGCCGTACAGCGGCGTATTCCTTGATGACTTGGCGCGTGCAGAGCCGGTGTACTATGGTGCGGCGAGCTGGCAAATAAACCAGCTTATCAACGAAGCGATTGAGGAAGTGATGCTCAACAATGTTTCACCGCGCACTGCTGCGGAAAAACTCAAACGCAGTGCACAGCGTGTACTTGACGAAACAGAATAGCAGAAAAGATGGAAGCATGCATTTCCGTCTTTTCTGCTCCGGGAGGATCTTTGTATGGCCAAATCGCTTGAAAAAAAAACAGCGTTGTGGGGATGGATTTTTGTTACGCCGGCGGTGCTCTTTTTTTCTGTATTTTCTTTTTATCCGATTGCCAATGCACTCGCGTTAAGTTTTTTTCAAAAAAATCTGATTTCATTGCGTAAGCCGGTTTTCGTTGGCCTAAAAAATTACGTACACATTTTTTCATCGCCTGATTTTTGGAATTCAGTACGTGCCACCGTCATCTTTACGAGCGGTACATTTGTCGCGCTTGTATTTTTCAGCCTGATACTCGCCGTTTTTCTCACCATGCGTCCACGTGGATCGCGCGTATTGCAGCTTATCTATTATACGCCGGCAATTCTTTCGTCAGTTGTTGCGGCGCTCATCTGGCAGGTAATATTTGAACCGCGCGGCATTGCGAATCAAGCGGTAAACTTTCTGCTCCACACACAAGGCATTGACATGCAGTGGTTGAGCAACAGTACGATGTTGCAAATCGCAACGATGATCGTCTACTTCTGGAAATACATCGGCTATTTTACCGTGCTTTTCATCACCGGACTCGACAAAATTCCTGTGGGCATCTATGAAGCGGCACGCATTGACGGCGCAAGCCGCAGGCAGATGTTTTTCTGTATTACGTTGCCGCTTTTAAAGCCGACAACAATCCTTGTGTCGATTATGGCAATGCTGCAATGTTTAAAAACATTCAGCACGCAATATTTATTCACTCAAGCAGGTTCCCCGCTGTCACCGATAAACGTCATCACGTTGAACATCTACAATACTGCGATGCGTGAATATAACGTTGGCCGTTCAAGCAGCATGAGTGTCCTGCTGTTCATCTGTATGCTGGTGCTCACCGTCATGCAGTTGAAGTTCTCTCGTTCCGACGACGTATCATATTAATGCACGGAAACTGGATGCACTGCGCGCGATGCCGCAGAAATCGGTGACAGTGATTGTGTCGTTTGGACATGCCGATACTGCACCGTTTTGTTACAGGAGGATTCATGGCATTTTTTCTATTTATCAGTATCATCACAGTCTTGTTTATTGTACTGATGATTTTTTGCCCGGAAAACATAAAAAATATTCTCATGTCATTTTTTTTAATCGCATTCGCCGCCATTGTGCTGGTGCCGCTGCTGTTCATGTTCACCGCATCGGTACAGCCAGCGCGTGACATCATTGCCATGCCGTATCACTGGATTCCCCGGCGGTTTGAATGGAACAACTTTTACCGCGCGCTCGCCGGAAACGATGGCCGCTTTACGTTCATCCGCAATACACTCAACTCATTGATTGTGTCGGCGAGCGTGACTGGCAGCACGCTACTCCTCGCTTCGTTGACCGGTTATAGTTTAGCAAAATTTCATTTTCGTGGTAATAAGCTCGTGTTTATATTCATCATGATGACCATGATGATTCCATTTGAAACGATTATGGTGCCGCTCTATATGGTGGTACTCAAACTGCACCTACAGAACTCCTACCAAGGATTAATTGTGCCGTTTTTAGTCAATGCGTTCGGCGTTTTTATGATGCGCCAATATCTCCAAACATTTCCTGACGATGTGCTCGACGCGGCGCGCATCGATGGTTGTTCGGAACCGGCAATTTATGCTCGCATTGTACTGGTGAACTCAGGCCCCGCACTTGCCACGCTCGCTATCTTGACATTTCGCCAACAGTGGGATTCACTCATGTGGCCGCTCATGGTAGCGCAGGAAAAAACACTCAAAACGATTCCGACATACATCGCAAGTTTTGCCGAAGAAAAATTTGCCGACGAAGGTGCGATGATGGCGGTGGCAGTGCTCGCGAGTTTTCCGATGATTATTCTTTTTATTTTTCTATCAAAATATTTTCTGGGCGGTAACTCCATGTACTCCGCGGGGAAAGAATGATGCCGCGGCTATTCATATTCGATATGGGCGGCGTTGTCGTCCGTAATTGTGACGCATGGGAAGCCGTCATCACCGCGCTCGGCATTCCGTATCCCGCTGAAGATGCCACACGCCTTCGTGCACTCATCGCCGCAGCGGGACGCGGAAATATCACCTCCGCAGAAGCTCTTGAACTCATGACAAAACGTGCCGGACTGCCGCCGCCAGCCGAAAACCCATGGGAAACTGCATTTCACCCCCGCGTAGACGAAAAAACTGTCTCGCTAATTACTCAGCTGAAAGCGCACCGGCAGCGCGTGGTCTGCGGCACAAACACAATAGATGTTCACTACGACTACCACGTGCGCCACGGAGAGTACGCAGCATTTGATGCCGTGTATGCATCGCATCTGATAGGACAGATAAAGCCTGACAAAACATTCTGGTACTGCATTCGCGACGCGGAAAAAGACTACGCCTTTTCCGATATGTTTTTCTTTGACGACCTTCAGGAAAATGTCTGTGCGGCAGCGGCACTTGGTATACACGCACACGTTTTTACCACGGCAGAAGACGCCGCTGCGTACATCACCGCAGCAACTGGCTTGCGATTCGCATTTTAATTGTGTGGCAGTGTCTTCAAGGGGCAGTATGCAGCACGGCTTCAATCATTACCTTGATTATTTTACCGGTGCATATTATTATGAATTGCAATTCGTTTAAATATTTTTGGAGGCAATATGAAATCCTGTGTCATCACAAAAGTCGTGGGTCGAGAAATCATCGACTCGCGCGGCAATCCAACTGTCGAAGCTGAAGTGACGCTTGCCGACGGAACGGTCGGACGCGGAGCCGTTCCAAGCGGCGCGTCAACGGGCATGTTTGAAGCGCTTGAACTGCGTGACGGCGACAAATCAAAATACGGCGGCAAAGGCGTGAGCAAAGCAGTCGCGAACGTCAACACGACAATCAACGCGCTTTTGTGTGGCAAAGACGCGTCCGACATCTACGCAATAGATGCCGCAATGATAAAGGCTGACGGCACAAAAGACAAGTCGAAGCTCGGCGCAAACGCAATCCTCGCTGTTTCAATCGCATCGGCGCGCGCGGCTGCGGAGTCGCTCGGCATACCGCTCTATCGCTTTTTTGGTGGCATCAACGGCAACCGTCTGCCTGTTCCCATGATGAATATTTTGAACGGCGGCGCACACGCAACGAACAGCGTTGACACGCAGGAATTCATGATTATACCCGCAGGCGCGCCGTCATTCCGCGAAGGCTTGCGTTGGTGCACAGAAGTATTTCACGCGCTGCAGAAGATTTTGAAAGACGCAAAAAAAGCGACTGCTGTCGGCGACGAAGGCGGATTTGCGCCCGACCTTGCAAGCGATGAAGAGACGCTCGAAACGATTTTGCAAGCAATCAAACAGGCGGGCTACGAGCCGGGCAAAGATTTTGTGCTCGCGATGGACGCGGCGGCAAGCGAATGGAAAGGCAGCAAAAAAGGCGAATATGTGCAGCCGAAGAGCGGCAAAAAGTTTACGTCCGACGAACTCATTGCACACTGGAAATCGCTCGTAGAAAAATATCCGATTATCTCAATCGAAGACGGCCTTGACGAAGAAGATTGGGAAGGCTGGCAAAAACTCACAAAAGAGCTTGGAGAGCGCGTGCAGCTCGTGGGCGACGACTTGTTTGTGACAAACACAGAGCGCCTCAAAAAAGGCATTGAGCTCGGTGCGGCAAACTCAATCCTCATCAAGCTGAATCAAATCGGCTCTGTGTCTGAAACAGTAGAAGCAGTGAAGATGGCGCACAAAGCGGGCTACACCGCAGTCATGTCGCACCGCTCTGGCGAAACGGAGGACACCACGATTGCAGACCTTGCAGTTGCGCTCAATACGTGCCAAATTAAAACAGGCGCGCCGAGCAGAAGTGAACGCGTTGCAAAATACAATCAGCTTTTGCGCATCGAAGAGCTGGACGCGAATGCGGTGTATCCCCAATTTGGCGCGTTCAACGTAACGCGAAAATAACAGCGAACGACGCTTACGCCGGATAGGAAAGGTGCGCGGGCGGTTTTGCAAAACCGCCCGCGCAGTCCATTCCGACGCGCTTTTGTATGCGTCGGAATGGACTGAAACCTTGTATAGCCGGATTGCGGTTCCCGCTCCGTCCAAAAAATTGTTTGAAAAAAGAGCATCATTTTTTTTAAGACCAATCGTTCTGTGTGCCGTTGCTACCGGTGCGAATTTATCCGCGATACTTTTTTACGATAATACATCCGTTGTGTCCACCAAAACCGAGAGATGCACTTGCGGCAACGTCTATCTCGCACGGCACGCCCCGATGCGGCGTATAGTTTAAGTCGCAGCCGCCGGCAATATCCTGATTGTCCAAGTTTATGGTTGGTGGAATAAAATTGTCATTGAGCGCTTTGATGCAGAACACCGCTTCGATTGCGCCAGCCGCACCAACTAGATGCCCCGTCATACTTTTTGTAGAGGAAATGTGCAGCTTGTATGCATAGTCACCAAAAACGGTTTTGAGCATTGCCGTTTCACCGGGATCGTTTGCATGCGTGCCGGTGCCGTGTGCATTGTAATATTGAATATCGTGCGGTTGCAGTGCGGCATCTGCTAATGCCATCTGCAACGCACCGGCTGCCCCGCTGCCGTCTGCACGCGGCGCCGTTATATGATACGCATCGCATGAACTGCCAAAGCCAGCGATTTCCGCATAGATATGGACACCGCGCCGTTTGGCATGTTCTAATTCTTCAAGTACCAACACGGCAGCACCTTCGCTCAACACAAAACCGGCGCGGTCTCTATCAAACGGGCGGCTCGCTTTTTCAGGCGTATCGTTGTATTTTGTACAGAGCGCTTTCAACACGGAAAAACTTGCCACGCCGAATCCTGTAATCGCGGCTTCCGTTCCACCAGACAAACACACGTCAAGCCGTCCAGACCGAATCAAATCCAATCCAGCGCCGATTGCGTCAGTACCGGAAGCACAGGCAGTTGCGAGCGTCCACGACATGCCGGTAAGTCCGTAATGAATGCTGACGTTTGCCGCCGCCTCGTTGATAATCATCAGCGGCGTAGTCAACGGCGGAATGCGCGCAGGGCCGGACTGGGGATCGCAGTATTTTTTGAAAGCCCTCTCCGTAGCATCAAGCCCGCCAATGCAGTTACCTGCCATAACGCCTGCTTTTTCTCCGGCGAGTGTATCTTTACTGTAGCCCGCATCCTGCACCGCCTGCGCACTTGCGGCAAGCAAAAACTGTGAAAAACGTGCCATTTTCCGCGTATCGTTTGTTTCAATCCCGTACTGTGTTACATCAAAATTTTTGACTTCGCCGGCAATCTGCACAGCATAATTATGTGCATCGAACAGCGAAATATGCCCGATGCCGCTTGTACCGTTCTTTACCGCAGTCCACGCTTCATCAACAGTATTTCCAACCGGAGAGATGACTCCCATTCCGGTGATAACAACACGCCTCATACGCGCTCCTATTAAAAATTTTTCGTCACTGAAAATAGGCGATGCCCCCCCTACACACACACTTGTACACCGGCACGGAAAAACAGCCTATCCTTTTTTCAGTACACCGGACGCGGCATCTTGTTCTGCACGCGCTTTCATCAGGTAATGAATTTTCTTTCCAGTAGGCGTACGCGGAATTTCATCGATGATTGCAAAATAGCGCGGCCGTTTATATTTTGAAAGCAGCGGGCTGTTCATACACCAATCAGCAATGTCTTGTATCGTCAGCGAACGGTCTTCCGGAACAACATATGCAACGACCGCACTACCGCGCACTGCATCTTTAATACACGTTACAATGGAATCTTTGACAAGCGGATGTTCATTAATCGCTTCTTCAATCTGTGTCGGATACATATTTTCACCAGAGACTACCATCATGTCATCTTTTCGTCCACGCACCGTCACAAACCAATGTTCATCCCATGTTCCGGTGTCGCCGGTGTACATCCATCCTTTGTAAAATTTTTCTTTCGTCATTGCAGCATCATTATAATAGCTGTACGTTGTTTTCTCCGGACTTTTAATGATGATTTCTCCTTCACTGACGCCATCGTGCGCCACCATATCATCCGGTTCCGCTTTTGCATTCTCGTACACTTTGACGACGCGCACTTCATCATCGATGCAGCTCCCGCCAACAGAACCGGCGCCCTCCGGTAAATCGTACGGTCGGAGAAACGAATTCCAGAACGTTTCCGTTGTGCCGTAGCCGTTAAAAATATGTGGCGTCAGTGTATCGATAAACTGTATACAGTCGCTTTTCGAAAGCGGCGCACCCATCGTCACAATGCCGTGTAGCCCCGACAGATTAACGCGCATACGTTTTTGCGCCCGCGCGAGCATCGCAAGGTTTGCGGGAGCGCCCATCAGAAACGTGATATGATAACGAGGCACCCATTCGAGCGCTGTATGTGGCTGAAACGCACGCATGATGACAACTGCACAGCCAACATAAAAACTCGGCGCCGGTCCACCGCAGTGGCATCCCCCCCGATGAAACCACGGCGTCATATTCAAGCACACATCGTTCGGGTTCAATGGATAGTGCATGATGACATCGTGCGACGAAAGCACTTCATTGATATCATTCAGCGGCACGCTTTTGGGGAGCGCCGTTGTACCGCTCGTACACAGCCGGATGACTTCATCATAAATGTGTGGACGGAAATGTATCTCCGGCTCGTCTACCGAACCACCGGCCACATAGTCTTCGTACGACACCTGCCCACTCGGCACGTTGATACCTTCAATATTGTCTGCCATCACAACGCGCTGTAGTTTATGCGATGCTCGGTCAAGTGCAGCAACAACTGTGTCCACGATGTTCGCCGAATAGATAAGCACTTTCGGTTTATTGTGATCAATCAGAAGCGCCATTTCCCCTGCGGCGAGATTGTAGTTTCCCGCAAGCAAAATCGCGCCGATTTTTCGCGGCCCAATATATGAAAACGCAAATTCAGGACAATTCCTGAGTGCCACCATGACGACATCATTTTTACCGATACCATCGTTTTGCAACGCATGTGCCAACATATTCGCTGCTGTATTCAGCTCACGGTATGTCCATATACGGTCGGTTTCCGGATCGATGACGGCCGGCCGCTCTGCAAACCGTCTGACATTGCGGAGCACACCGTTCGTCCATGTATATTCGTGTTCAAACGTGTCGATAAATAACGTATCATCATAAGTGCGATTCATAACGGTACCATCAGTATATCAGAGATTGTGCACTAAGAAAAGAATGCATCCGGCCAGCAGCGAAAAATCAGTTTTTACTAAAACTTACATTCTATATTTTCCCTCGATAAAAAATGCTTCGCCCAAAAAATCTGCCGCCCGTTTATCGGCAACGCGTCAAACACATGTCTTACCGTACGATTGCGCAACTTCTGTAAACGCTTGTCGGAGATCTGCTCCGAGCGGCCGCGGAATACCGGCACGTTCATGTGCCAAAAATTCATCACGCTGCATTGAGAACGCTCCATAGCGCGCGATATTGTCTGTATAAATCTGTGCATCAATGAGTTCTCCACCGCACGCAAAAAACGCACGCGCAAAAATGACAAAGGCAGTTTTTGAACTGTTCGGCAAAAGCGTAAACATCGATTCGCCGCAAAATATGTGCCCCAGCAGTTCGCCGAACAGCCCGCCGACGAGCGTACCGTTCTGCCAGACTTCTACTGAATGCGCAATGCCACGCGCATGGAACGTATGATACACTTCTTGCAAGGCCGGTCCAAGCCATGTGCCGTCCTGTCCTGCGCGGTTCATGCACGCACAGTGTGCAACAACAGCATCGAAATCAGTATCCATAGTATACGTAAACGGTGCTTTTTTTAAAAGTCGCTCAATCCGCTTCGGTACATGAAACGACTCACGAGAAATAACAAAGCGCGGATCCATGCTCCACCATAAAACCGGTTCGCCGCGGGCTTCATTATACCACGGAAAAACTCCCTGCACATAGGCAGAAAACGCGAGCGCCGCATTGAGTTCCGCGGTATATCCCAATAAGCCGTCAGATGAACTCTGGTCACACGGAAACGTCGTCAACGCAAAATTGCTCCCGAACATGCGTTCGCCATATCGTTGGGCAAACGCCTGATAGTCGACGGGAGACAGCACGCCGGTCACAAGCGATGTGTCAGAGCCGCAGCAGGCACAATCAGACATCGTAGGAAAATACAATCTCCCGTTCATCTGCCGCGCCAGTTGACACTGCAAGCGATGCAGTAACCGTGCCGCCCGCCGACAATGCGCCGAACAATACTTCATCGACCAGCGGCTGGGAAATTTTTTCATCTATGACGCGCGCTAGATTGCGTGCACCGAATTCGCGCGAATAGCCGCATGCTGCAAGATATGCCGCGCATTCATCGGTAACAACAAGGCTTACTTTTTTCATTTCCAGTCGGCGCTGCAGCAAGGCAATCTCTTTGCGCGCCACATTCTGCATCATCTCCCTATCAAGGTGATTGAACGGCACGATTGCATCCAGGCGGTTCCTGAACTCTGGCGTAAATGTATGTTCCACCGCTGCTATGAGCGACGCACGATTACTTGGCTCATCAGTATCACCAAACCCGATGGTACCTTTTTCCAAATCACGTGCACCGGCATTACTCGTCATAATGATGATGCAGTTGCGAAAATCCGCTTTGCGTCCCTGCCCGTCAGTTAAAAATCCGTAGTCCATCACCTGCAGCAGAATATTATAGATGTTGTGATGTGCTTTTTCAATTTCATCGAGTAGGACAACCGAATGCGGATTCTGGCGGATGTTTTCCGTTAGCTGACCGCCGCTCTCAAAACCAACGTATCCGGGAGCCGCACCGATTAAACGGCTGATCGTGTATTCTTCTTGATATTCGCTCATATCATACCGGAGCAGCGGCTCCCCGAGTGTCTCTGCAAGCAGACGTGCAAGCGCCGTCTTTCCTACGCCTGTCGGCCCGACAAACAAAAAACACGCTTCCGGTTTGTCACTGTCGCGGAAACCGGCGCGGGCACGTTTTACCGCTTTCACCACAGCAGTCACCGCTTCTTCCTGTCCAAAAATACGTGCGCGAATGGCTGTATCAAGCGCACGCAGTTTTTCAATTTCACCTTCTGTTACGGCTTCAACCGGCACCCGCGCCATCTTTGCGGTAACCATCCTCAATACATCGGCAGTCACATATGGCACCCGCTCAGGTTGCAGCGGTTTCGGTGCGCCGGTGCCTTTAAATCCGCCCGTCGAATGAATCTTCACAAACGCGCCGGCTTCGTCCATAAGGTCAATCGCTTTGTCGGGCAACCGACGGTCAGGCAAATAACGCACGGAGAGCGCTACCGCTGTACGCAATGTTTTTGTGCCGTACCGTACACCGTGATACGATTCGTAGCGAGAGCGCAAGCCTTGGAGAATTTTGACTGTTTCCGCTTCCGTCGGCTCAACGATATCGATTTTTTGAAACCGCCGCGACAGCGCTCGGTCTTTTTCAAACGCACGTGCGTACTCTTCAAATGTCGTTGAACCAATGCATTTAATCTTTCCCGTGGTAAGCATCGGCTTTAAAAGATTCGCCGCGTCCATCGCACCGTTACCGCTAACGCCGGCACCCATAATCATGTGGATTTCATCGATAAATAAAATCGCCTTTTCTTTTTTTACCAGTTCTTCCGTTACCTTGCGGAGCCGATCCTCAAAATCACCTCGAAACTTTGTTCCCGCAATGAGCGCACCCATATCCAAACTAAAAATAGAAAAATCCCGCAAAGCATCAGGTACGCGACCTTCGGCAATACGCATTGCAAGTCCGTGCGTGATGGCGGTTTTGCCAACGCCTGCGTCGCCGACGTGTAGCGGATTATTCTTGGTGCGACGACACAAAATCTGGATGGTGCGGTCAATCTCAGTTTCACGACCCACCAAAACATCAAGCTGATTGTTTCGCGCTGCCAAAGTCAAATCGACACAGAATCGGTCAAGCACAGATTTCTTTGCCGTCGCTGGCTCCTTTGTTCCAGCTGATTCTTCCTGTCCTTCCGCTGCAGCGTGCGGCGTAGGCGCTGCGGTAATCTCTTGTAGTATCGAGATGTTTTCAATTAAACGGGTACGATCAATACCGCCGACCTTCATGTAATACGAACAGTAGTTGTGTTCTTCATCGAACATGCTCACCAGCACGTCGGTCACTTCGAGAATTTTTTTATCAGACGACATGCAGTACCCAAGTGCGCGGTTCATCACCGCCTGAAAGCCCGCAGTCTCTATGAGCTCATATTTTTTGCCATCTGCTTTTTCTTTAGAAACCAGCGGCATATTTTTTTTCAGATACTCCGTAATGTTGTCGCGCATCAATTCGATATTAGCGCCGCTCGCAGAAAGCAGCATACAGACATCATCAGAATAAAGCGCAGAAAGCAAAATATGTTCCGGCGTTAAATATTCGTGCCGTGCGCGACGCGCAGCAGTATACGAGTCCGTCAGAATTTTTGAAAGCGGCGCACTGACAATCATAGCTGTTCTACTTCCACCCGCAACGGAAATCCCGATGCCCGCGCACGTTTGACGGTAAGATCAGCACGCGTCATTGCAATATCATAGGGGTACACTCCTACGACGGCAGAGCCAGAATGGTGAACGAGTTCTGTAAGCCGTACCGCCTCGTTCTCCGGTTTATGATAAACAGACATGAGCACCGTAACCACAAAGTCTACAGTCGTGCAGTCATCGTTATAAAATATTACCTGACAGTCGGGAGGCGCTGCCGCATATGTTTCGCAGTCTGCCGCGATCTCCCAACCAGCGCTTTTATGAACATCAGCCATACAGAGAGTATAGCATACTTTTTGCATTTTTTTCTACGGGCACAGAACCTGTTTTTGCACTGGAGCGTAAAAAGCGGCTCCTTTTCTGCCCCGGACAGGCCGCCCCGTATCCAGGCACGGCGGCTATCCAAACAGCGGACGCACTTTTAATACACCGTCGATAACCGCCAATTTCCTGAGCGCCTGTTCCGCCACGATACTGTCCACATCGATAAGCGTATACGCTACATCGCCTTTGTTGTTGTTGATAAGGCTCGCGATGTTCAGGTTTGCCTCGCTCAACGTGGTGGTAAACTGTGAAACCATGCCGGGAATATTTCTATGCGAAATGCAAAGCCGGGTGCCGTGAACGGGAATCGCATTATCGGTTACACATTTCGGGAAATTCACTGCATTCACAATTACGCCACGTTCAAGAAAATCGCGCAGTTCATTAATTGCCATAACCGCGCAGTTGTCTTCTGCTTCCGGCGTTGACGCACCGAGATGCGGAAAGCACAGCACCTTTGGATGCGTCAACAGTTCCGCAGTGGCAAAGTCGCTCACAAAGCAAGCAACCTTGCCTGAATCAAGCGCTTTGAGCATGTCTCTATTGTTGACCAGCCCACCGCGTGATAGATTGATGATGCGCACACCGGATTTCATCGCTGCGAGTTTTTCCGCATTGATGAATCCTTTCGTCTCATCCGTCTGTGGCATGTGAATCGTAAGATAGTCGGCATCTTTCAACAGCGTGTCGAGCGTTTCCGAATTTTTGACGGTAGTGTCCAGCCGCCATGCTGACGCGACGGAGATAAACGGATCGTAGCCCACCACGTGCATGCCGAGTGCAACTGCCATATTCGCAACCATCGCTCCAATTGCACCGAGCCCGATGACGCCGAGCGTTTTTCCTTTTAGCTCTGGCCCAACAAACTGTGACTTACCTTTTTCCGCCACATCGGGGATGTCTTCCCCTTTATCTGCCTGCGCCACTATCCACGCGTGCGCCGCGATAACCGGCCGGCTCGCTACGAGCAGAGAAAGCAACGCGAGCTCTTTTACCGCATTTGCATTTGCCCCCGGTGTATTAAACACAACGATGCCTCTTTCCGTCAATTCAGAAATCGGAATATTGTTTACCCCTGCACCGGCACGAGCAACCGCTTTGACCGTTTCCGGCAATGTCATGCCGTGCATTTCGGCAGAACGCACCAGAATTGCATCTGCATCAGCGATGGATGAGGCAACTTCATAATCGCTCCGCGAAAATCGTTCCAAACCAATCGGCGAAATTTTATTCAGCGTCTGAATTTTATACATCGTTTTACTCCTACAAAAAAATGAATGAGCCATCTGCATGCGGTGCAGCAAACCGTCCGCCACGCACGACGACCAACGCACGGCATGGTTTATGGATCGCCGCACTGCACCTATATGCAACGTCAGTTTCCGCCGCGCGGCATTACACTACATATTTTTTGGCGAACTCCTCCCAGAACGCGATGAGCGCCCGCACTCCTTCAATCGGCATGGCATTGTACAAAGACGCGCGCATACCGCCCACGGTGCGATGCCCTGCCAAATTGATCAGCCCTGCGGTGGCGGCTTCGGCCACAAACACCTTATTGAGTTCATCTGCTTTTGCCGGATCGGTCTCCTTGGTCAAAAAGGGGATGTTCATGAGCGAACGGCTTCCCGGTGCTACCGTCGCGTGGTACACACCGCTCGCATCTAAATAATCGTACAGCAACTGTGCTTTTTCCTGATTGCGCTTTTTCATGCCGGTTGCGCCGCCGTTCGCGTCGATCCAATGCAACACCTTGCCGAGCACGTAGATTGCATAACACGGCGGCGTATTGTACAGCGAGCCTTCGTCGGCGTGCGTTTTATACGAAAGCATGGTCGGCGTTTCTTCGCGCGGCGTTTCTGTAAGTAAATCGTTCCGCACAATAACAAGGGTAACGCCCGCTGGCCCCAGATTTTTTTGCGCTCCGGCAAAAACCAGCCCAAATGCGCGTATGTCGAGCGGCTCGGACAGCACGCAAGAAGAAATATCCGCCACGAGCGGAATCGCTCCGGCGTCAGGAATGTATTCATAATGCGTACCTTTTATCGTATTGTTCAGGCAGATATACGCGTAGTCATAATCACCGGCGATTTTCTCTACGTGCGGGATATAGGTAAACGCTTTATCTTCGGAGGATGCCACCACGTCCACAGCGACATATTTTCGCGCTTCCTGTATCGCTTTTCCCGCCCAGATGCCGGTATTGATGTACGCCGCTTTTTTATGCCGTATGCCGAGGTTAAGCGGCACCATCGCAAACTGTGTTGACGCGCCGCCCTGTAAAAACAGCACAGAATAGGTATCCGGCACGTCGAGCAGCTTCCGCACCATCGCCTCCGCATCTTCGATAATCGCTTTATACGCTTTTGAACGATGGCTCATTTCCATGACGGATTGCCCTGTCTGTTGATAGTCCAGCATTTCATCCGCACATGCGCGCAATACGTCTTCCGGCAGACACGACGGCCCCGCAGAAAAATTGTACACTCGCTTCATAGTACCTCCATATTACAGTAATACAATGTATCTTCCAGATGTTTTCACAGAGCCTCTGAAAGACAGTAAAAACCACACACCGTGCGTCCTTCCGGAGAAATCCACCACCCAAAAGACCGCCGTTTCCGCCGCGTGCAGCCCAATGCGTCACAGCCAAAAGCCAGCAGCGCCCCGATTCTGTCTGTACGCAAGACACGCCGCAGCATGTTCATACGCGAAACTGCCGCCTCCAAGAAAATAGCCGCTCCCCGCTGTTATTCGCCGTGCCCCTGTGCCGCAGCCACCAGTAACAGCAGCAGGGCGGGAGCTGCGTATTCAACCGTCACACCGGCACACGGCGGCAACAGCGCATTCGTATAATTCACAATACCGCGAATACCGCACGCTGCGAGCCGCCGTGCCATTGGAACGGCTTCCACATCGCGGACGGCAAGCAGCGCATATGCTATACGCTCCCGTAAAACCACCGCCTCAAGCCGCGATGCCGGATACAGCGGAAACGGCGCGCGTAAAATTTCCGTACGGTTGACGTTCGCATCAAAACCCGCCACCACATGAAAGCACGTCGCTCCGAACAGATTGACGTCCAGCAACGCTGCCCCGATCTGCCCCAGCCCAACGATGCAACACCGCACGTCATCACGCGGCAGCTCGAGCGCTCTGACAATCGCATCACGCAGCATAGCACAGTCATAGCCGTTCGATGCGCCTGCCCGGCAACCGACCGCCCACAAATCATGCCGGATGACCGTATCCGACCATCCCGTCAGCGCGCTGAGTTCCATTGACGTGATACGCGCCGTCTGGCATCGAGTAAGCACGCCGGTCAACAATGCGAGCCGGCGCCGTGTCCGCACAGATACTGTCTGT
>JAFUFE010000027.1 GCA_017470085.1 Treponema sp. | reverse complement strand
TCTGTTGTGGTGGGATACGGCGTCTGTACACGCATGCTTAAGCCGATACAGCGCTTCAGCAGTAAGGCACGAGAAATCAGTAGTGGGCATTTAGACCGACGATTCGATGAAAACGGTGCACAGGATGAACTGACAGAACTTGCGCGTACGTTCAACGAATTGTTTGAACGACTTGAAAAAGATTTTGAACGACAAAAACGCTTTACGTCTGATGCCGCACACGAACTGAAAACGCCGCTTGCCGTCATGAACGGATATGTCGACATGGTGCGCCGTTGGGGAAAGGATGATGCGCGGGTACTCGACGAATCGCTCGCTGTCTTAAAGCGTGAGTTGGTTTCCATGACGGCATTCACCGAAAACTTGTTGGTTTTAGCCCGCACTGAAAATGCTGCACACGATTTTGAACGGCGCACATTTGCCGTCAAGCCAGTGCTTGAGCGTGTGCGCGATGATTGCCTGTTGCATGCTCCTGCTGTTTGTTGTGACATCATTTGTGCGGAGGATGCAACACTTGTTAGCAATGAAGATGCCGTGCGGCAGATGCTGCACATCATGGTACAAAACAGTATAAAGTACAGTCCGCCGCCTGCACACGTTACGTTGTCGTTTGACGGTGCGGTAATACGCGTGACGGATGAAGGATTCGGTATTCCCGAATCAGCCGTGCCGCACCTGTTTGATCGATTTTATCGCGTTGATGAATCACGGAATCGGCAGCAAGGTGGCGCTGGTTTGGGACTGTCAATAGCACAGGCGCTTGCAGAAAAACTTGATATTCGTCTTGCGGTAACCAGTTCAGTCGGTCATGGGACTACAATCGCGCTGGAGTTTAAATAGATCGGTTGTCGCTGCAAACAGGACGCTCTTTATCTATCGGCATCTGACTTGCCTGTAATGTGCTGGCAATTTTCAGTGGACTGTGTTGGAAGCGACGTTGTTTTGCGGTGACCGCAGAATGTTTTCTCTTGTTACCAGCGGAGTGTATACGTTTGCGGCGCTTGCAGTAACAGTATGTCGGTTAACGGCAGCGTTATTTTTTGTGCGGGGTGAGCGCCTTCCGCAGAGAGTGTCAGTGTCACTACGGCGGCGGCGATTTCGTCTGCGAGCGCTTGTCCGTAAACTGATGCTACCAATGCAAGGTATTCTTCGTGTGACATATTATCTCCGGTGAACACCGGTGCAATGAATACGTCTATGTAGGCGCGGGCAGTTTCCGGCAACGCAGCATATATTTGCGACAGCGTTTCGGGAGAAAGCGTACACAGCACTGTTTTTGAATCGCGCGGTGCTGGCTGCAGCATACCGGACCGATGTATGATGTCGTCAGCACTGGTGCTTTTTGCGGTTATTACCAGACGGGCTGCCGTTGGAGTGCGAACAACAACATCGCGGAAACCGAGGGCGGTACATTGTTCGACGAATTCCGCTGTATCAAAAGGCGAGTTCGTTTGCCCTGATACGTGCTGTGTGAGTGCCTGTATTGTCTCCATCACAGCGGGACCAAATGTCGTGTCGTAAGAAAGTGCTGCCGTTACATCTGATTGGATGTGGAGCGTAAATGTTGACGTGCAGCTTGTCAGCAATAGTGTGGCTCCGATTTTAATCAACATCTTTATGTGTTTGCTACAGTCAATCATAGATTTCCTCAATACCGCTGCATTGCTGCATGGTTTTTTATACGCACGGTTTGGAACGACTCCGTGTGCTCTTTTCGGCACGATTTTTATATCTGCGTCTTTACGGAGCGAGCTATAGAACCTGCGGCTTTTTTCGTAAACGGTATTGTATTACCGTTCGCACTCGCGTACAGTAAAAACATTGCGGCACAAAACAATTTCATGCTCCAGCACAAGTTGTGCTACGAAATCGGCAGAGCGTGTTGATGTATCCAACTGCCGGTTTATCGTGCAAATGTCGTCTGCCGGCACCAATACACACCGTTGCACCTGATACTATTTAATAAATGCAGATAACGGAAAAGTTACACGGATACCGGTCGCGCATGCAATACCTGCTCCCAGCGACGTAAAAAATGGCAGTCGGGTATTATCCGCTGTTTTATATAGTGTATATGTTATGCTTTGAACTACACGGAGGCCGATTTTTTTTATGGTTACCGCTGGCGTTTGAAATGTTACGCCAAAAATTCCAGTAAAAATTGATGAGGAAGCTTTTTGATCAGTTCCGGGGATTTTGTTTTCTCCAATAGTGAATACGAGGCCAGCATAGAATTGCATAAAATTAAAAATTGAAAGCCCCGCTATAAGCGGAATTTGAAACGACCGTGTGCCGGCATTATAACGAAATTGTATGCCCATACCGGGAGAAATGGTTGTACCCGAAAACGAAAGATATACTGTTCCTGTACTACCGCGAAAATTGGGCGCAAATTTTTGTGCAGTGAATAACGACCAGTCGCCAGTCGCGGTGATTTCCAAAACCGCCGCGCGTGTACCGGAAGTGTGCTCTGCGACGGGGATATTCTTCTGTTTTGTGGTGGCACTCTCTTGTTCTTTAGATGGAGAAGAGGCGTCTGTACGGGCAGTCTGTCCACGCGTCGACGGCAAAAATTGTCCGCTTGCCACGTACGCTTTCCCCCAATACGATTCCTGTAACGACGAAATGATGACGCCTGTATTCGGGCCGTCACTTGCTGCATGAATAAATTGATTGTTCCCCAGAAAAATGCCGACGTGAGAGATACGTCCGCTTGCCGTTGTCTTAAAAAAAAGCAAATCACCGATTTCTCGTTGTTCATCAGGAATGATGTGTGCATAGTTATATATAGCCTCTGATGTGCGCGGCAAAACGATGTTTGGGATTGTCTGCGCGAGGACATAATTGATATATCCGGAGCAGTCAAAGCCGCGGGTGTCTGTCCCACCGTATTTGTATGGTGTGCCGACATATTTTTTTGCCTCTGCGGTGAACTGTTCGCGGAGTGTGTGCGGATGTGTCGTCGTTAGTCCTGCATCGCTCTGGGCAGACACCGGTACCGGCTGCCGTACAAAGACGACAGAAAATATCAGTAAAACACGAAAGAACCTCATCATTTATATTATAGGCATTTTTTTTAAATAATTCATCGATTTTATGGCTTTATGGCGGATTTATGGTTGTAGTCGCCGCGCACTGTTTTGCTTGGCAGCGTGATGCGTCTTTTTCTGTGTGGTGTTGGACAGCCGCCTGCGCTGCGCCATCCTTGCCATTTCGGTTGATGCGTGCGAAGAGTGCGTACCCCAAATGCTTTGCATTGGGATTCGTTCATTTGTTGCTGAATCGTGTACTCTGCCGCTACAGACTGCTCAACCGCTGTCGTGCTGTTCGGAGCAATTTCCGCACTGTATCTACCTGTTGCTCCGCCGCCATGATGCGCACTATGGCTCCGCATGTCCGCGCATCTTCAAGCGCATCGTGTGCAGTGTACGTTATAGCACAGTGTTCACCCAATGCTGTCAAACGGTGGCTTTCGAGTGCAGTCCACAGTACGCGCGATAGTTTGAGCGAGCAAAAATATTTCAGCGCTGGTGTCGGCACGGCATAGTATTCACAGCACGCACGGACGACGGCCATATCAAATCCTGCATTGTGCGCTACGAGTGGCACACGCGGCGTTTTGAGGATAAACGGCACTGCCATTGTCTGCCATACGTCGGAAAACGGCGGCGCATCTTTAACATCATCGTAAGCGATGTGATGAATTTCACGCGTAAACTTTGGCACAAAATATGTGTCCGGTGGCTTGATGAGCGCAGAGAATGTGTCCGTTTCAATGCCGTCAATAAACCGCACCATGCCGATTTGGCAAGCGCTGTGTTTGTCGTAATTTGCGGTTTCAAAATCGATTGCGATGTAGCTGAGACTGTTTTCCGGATTGTGAAAATGTGTGTCCATTATTCACTTTTTCTTATCGGATTATTGAATGCGCATCAAGAGCAGACCGTTCAAAATTGCGCAGATATTTTTTCTACAGAACGATGACGCCAATGATCGCTGAACACCGGTCTCTAGTACAGTATTCTTTTCGTTTTTTCCGTACTTTTCCAAAGTTTCTGTACGTGTTACACTGTGGCTATGAAGATTATTTCGTGGAATGTAAACGGACTCCGTGCGGTTGAAAAAAAGGGATTCGCTGCATGGATTTCAGCGTGCGGTGCTGACGTGGTCTGTATTCAGGAGACGAAGGCACGCCCGGAGCAACTTTCAGATGAATTGCGTTCACCGGTGTGTGCGGCGGGTGGAACCTACACGTCATTTTTTTCGAGCGCGCGCCGGCCAGGTTATTCAGGTACGGCGCTCTATGTCCGTTCCGCTCCCGATGCGTTTGAGATTCTCGGTGATGCCGCATTTGATGATGAAGGGCGCGTATCGATTGCGTGGTATGGCACGCTCGCCATTATTTCCGCGTATTTCCCAAATAGCCAAGATGCTGGCGCCCGGCTCGGCTATAAGCTTGATTTTTGCCACGCGATAGTGGCGTATTGTAACGCGCTCGTTGCAAAAGGATGCGACGTCGTGCTGTGTGGAGACTATAACATCGCACACCAGCCAATCGATCTGGCGAATCCAAAAGCGAACGAAAAAAATCCCGGCTACCTGCCTGAAGAGCGCGCGTGGATGGATGAGTTCCTTGCTGCGGGCTATTGCGACACATTCAGAAAGTTTTCTGCTGAACCAAATCAATACACCTGGTGGAGTTACCGATTCCACGCCCGCGAAAAAAATATCGGTTGGCGTATTGACTACGCGTGTGTGAATGCGGCGCTTTCGGATAAGGTGCGCTCATCAATTATCCAATCAGATGTCTTTGGCTCCGACCACTGCCCGATTGCGATTGAAGTGGCCGTTTAACCGCTGTGCAATAAAAAAACACGCCAGTATGGCGTGTTTTTTGCCTATGTGTGCGGGCACCTCTTGAGTAAAGTGGCGCGCCCGTGCCTTTATTTTATCGCCGCTGCATAGTTGTCTGCAACTGCTTTCCAGTTGATGACGTTGAAGAAATTTTTAACGTAGTCGGCGCGCACGTTTTTGTATTTCAGGTAGTAGGCGTGCTCCCAAACGTCAATGCCCAGAATCGGTGTATTGCCGGTGCCCTGACTGATGGGATTGTCCTGATTCGGGCTGTTTGACAGAATCAGGTCGCCGCTCTTGTTCGTTGAAAGCCACGCCCAACCGGAGCCAAACTGGCCAGTTGCAAGCGCAGAAATCTTTTCGCAGAATGTTGCATAGTCACCGAAGGTCGCTGTAATTTTCTCTCCGAGCACGCCGTCCGGTTCACCGCCGGCGTTTGGCGCCATCGTTGAAAAATACAGGTTGTGATTGTAAAACCCGCCGCCGTTGTTGCGGATGCCGGTACGCTGTGCTTCTGGTACGCTGTCCAAATGTGCCAGCAAATCAACAATGTCTTTTCCTGCCACGCCGGCCTGTTCAGCGAGCGTATTGAGCTGCTTGGTGTAGGTGGCGTGGTGTTTTGAGTAATGGGTTTCCATAGTGAGTGCGTCGATGTATGGTTCAAGTGCATCATATCCATATGGAAGTTTAATCTGTTCGTACATAATCGGTACCTCTTTTCTGTTATTGTTTTTGAGGGAATAACTCCCTCATTATATTTTAATATACAAAAGATACCGATAAAAGGCAATTAAATTTTAATTTTTTTTAAAAATTGTATCGTAACTACAGCTCCGTTGTTTTCAAACCGCTGCAAAAAATGTATACTTTTGTTCTATGATAGATATGGAACCGAACGCCTATTTGGTGCTTGCCAATGGGCAGGTTTTTACAGGAAAAGCATTCGGTGTTTCCGGCACGGTCACGGGAGAGGCAGTGTTCACTACGGGCATGTCCGGCTATTTGGAGACGCTTACCGATCCGAGTTTTTACGGGCAGATAGTGGTGCAGACATTCCCGTTGCAAGGAAATTACGGCATCATTGAAGCTGATTTTGAAAGCGGGCGAAGTTTTGTTTCAGGTTACGTTGTCCGCGAATGGTGCGACGTTCCATCGAATTTCCGTGGACACGGTTCGCTCAACGATTTTTTGAACGCACAGAACATTGTGGGCATCTGCGGCATCGACACAAGAGCGTTGACAAAAGTGCTGCGTGAGACGGGCGTCATGAACGCGCGGATTATCTCTGGCACCTCCCTTGAAGCGCGTGGTGAAATTGCGGCGCTGGCGTCTCCTGCAAAAAAAACTGCATTGGTGCGGAAAATCCGGGAGTATCGCATTGTACATCCGGTTGCGGCAGTTTCTCCGGCAGAAACGGAGTCCGAGATGAACCGGGCGGATATTTTTGCGGATGCCGCACGCGTCCATGCGTTGCCGCTTGATGAACACGGCCTTCCGCTTTGTGCCGAGGAAGCGTTTGCCGCCGGGAACGGTAAAAAAGTGGTGCTCTGGGACTTCGGTGCAAAGGCGAACATCAGGCGGGAGCTTTTAAAGCGCGGCGTTGCCGTAACAGTTGTTCCTGCAGCGGCGCGTGCAGCAGACATACTCGCTTTGGAACCGGATGGCGTGATGCTGTCGAACGGGCCGGGAGATCCGAGCGACAATCAGGACATTATTCAGGCGATTGCGGCGCTCTGCAAAAAAAAGGTGCCGCTGTTCGGTATCTGTCTGGGGCATCAGCTGCTGGCGTTAGCGCGCGGGGCAGAATCTTTGAAGCTGAAATACGGGCACCGCGGGGAAAATCAGCCGGTGAGAGATACAGTGACGGGGCGCGTGTATGTTACCAGCCAGAACCACGGTTATGCGATTGCTGCCGAGTCGCTCCCGGCGGGCGCCGTGTTGCGTTTTGTGAATGTAAACGACGGCACCTGCGAGGGCATCGTTTACACCGATATTCCTGCGTTCAGCGTACAGTTTCATCCAGAAGCAGCCGCCGGTCCGCGTGATGTCAACTTTTTGTTTGACGAGTTCATCGCCTTGATGAACGATCCGAAACGGTTTAAAAAACTGGCGCCAATACAAAAGCGTGCTGCGCAAAACGCTGTTGCCGCAGTGCAGGGAGCCGGTGCGCGCGCCCGGAAAAAAGCCTCGACACAAAAAGTTTCGGCGGCGTCGGGTCACGCTCCCGTAAAAAAGACGGGCGCCCCGGCGCAGAAAAAAGCTGTGCGCGCGGTGCCAGCAACAAAAACAGCTGATGCGAAAAAAGCTGCCGTCAAAAAATCGCGCGGTACAAAATCCGGCTCTAAACGATAGCGCGGGGTATTCGCAAGGAGAGGTGAGCAATGCCTTTAAATACGGCGATTCATAAAGTGATGGTAATCGGTTCAGGACCGATTGTTATCGGACAGGCAGCGGAATTTGATTATGCGGGCACGCAGGCGTGTAAGGCGCTCAAAGAGCAAGGGCTTTCTGTTGTGTTGGTGAACTCAAATCCGGCTACGCTCATGACCGATACAGATATGGCAGACGCGGTGTATATTGAGCCGCTCATCCCCGAAACAATTCAACGCATCATCGAAAAAGAAAAACCTGACAGTCTGCTTTCAACGCTTGGCGGGCAGACTGGTTTGACGTTGAGCATGGAACTCGCAAAATCAGGATTTTTGGAAGCGCACGGTGTAACGCTTTTGGGCGCGCGCCCAGAAACGATTGACAAAGCGGAAGCCCGGAAGCGCTTTAAAGACACGATGCATGCAATCGGCGTACCGTGCGTGCCGTCTAAAGTGGTGACGACAGTTACCGACGCACTTTCGTATGCGGACAATGAGATTGGCTATCCGGTGATTGTGCGCCCGGCGTTTACCCTCGGTGGCACGGGCGGCGGTATGGCGTATACGCACGATGAACTTGAAACGATTGCAGCGAACGGACTACACCGTTCGCCAATCCATCAGGTTTTGATCGAAAAAAATATTGCTGGATGGAAAGAAATCGAGTTTGAAGTGATGCGCGACAAAGCCGGCAACGCAATCACCGTGTGTTCTATGGAAAACGTTGATCCGGTTGGTGTGCATACAGGTGATTCAATCGTAGTCGCTCCGGCAATGACGCTCGCGGATAAAGAGTATCAGATGCTCCGTTCAGCGGCGCTCAATATCATTCATTCGCTCAACATGGAAGGCGGATGCAACGTGCAGTTTGCGTTACATCCGCAGAGTTTTGAATACGCCGTCATCGAGGTGAATCCGCGTGTGTCGCGCTCGTCTGCGCTCGCGTCAAAAGCGACCGGCTATCCAATAGCAAAAGTAGCAACGCTCGTCGCAATCGGTTATACGCTTGATGAAATTCCGAACTTTGTGACGGGCAAAACGGCGGCATGCTTTGAGCCAGCGCTCGATTACGTTGTGGTGAAGATGCCGCGTTTTCCGTTTGATAAATTCGTGTACGCCAAACGCGAACTCGGCACGCAGATGCAGGCGACGGGTGAGGTGATGGCGATTGCGCATTCGTTTGAGGCGGCGTTGATGAAAGCGGTGCGCGGTGCGGAAATCGGCGTGGAGTCGCTCTGTTTGCCTGAATTTGCTGCCGAAAGCGATGAACGCATTGTGGCGCGTGTGGGCGAATGTACCGATCGGCGTATTTTTGCCATCCGCGAAGCGCTCTGGCGTGGTCTTATGACGATGGATGCAATTCACGCAGTCACGCAGATAGATATCTGGTTTATCGCAAAGATTCAGCATCTAGTTGACCGCGAAATGCAGCTTGCGGCGGTGAAGGCGTTCGGCGGCAGGCTTTCTGTAGAATTGTACCGCGAGGCAAAAAAAGACGGTTTCCCCGACGCAGTCATTGAACGGTTGACTGGCGTGAAAATACCTGCCACGCCGCCGGACGATGTTCCCCCGGCGCGGCAGGCAAAATTGTCTGCGCGGAAAACAGCTGCGGACAGTGCGACAGGCAAAGCGCCGCGTACGGAGGAGCGCGTAGTCCATATTCCGGCGAGCTATAAAATGGTTGACACCTGTGCCGGCGAGTTCAACGCGGAGACGCCGTATTTTTATGCGAGCACCGACGAAGAAAACGAAGCCGCGCTGTTCGTGCGTCGCCGGCGGAAAAAAGGGAGCAAAGGAACCGTGCTGGTTCTTGGTTCCGGCCCGATTCGTATCGGGCAGGGCATCGAATTTGACTACGCATCGGTGCAGTGCGTGTGGGCGCTCAAACGGTTCGGCTACGATGTGGTGACCGTCAACAACAATCCTGAAACCGTGTCGACCGATTTTGATACGGCCGACCGCCTGTACTTTGAACCGCTTACCGGTGAGGACGTTATGGACGTCATTCAGACGGAGCGGCCGATCGGCGTGGTAGTTGCGTTCGGCGGTGGAACGGCGATTAAGCTTGCCAAATTTCTGGACGGACAGGGCGTACGCATTTTGGGAACGAGTGCCGATGCGATTGACCTTGCCGAGGACCGCGGGCGATTTGACGCGCTCTGCGAGCGGCTGGGCATCAATCGTCCGCGCGGAGAGACCGTCCTGACGGTAGCAGATGCGCTCGCCGCTGCTGCCCGAATCGGCTATCCGGTGTTGCTCCGGCCATCGTATGTGCTCGGCGGTCAGAACATGATAATTGCGTTCAACGACGACGACGTAAAAGAATACATGGCGATTATCCTTGCACATGGAATAGAAAATCCGCTGCTTATCGACAAATACATGATGGGCGTTGAACTTGAAATTGATGCAATTTCAGATGGACATGATATTTTGATCCCCGGCATCATGGAACACATTGAGCGCACCGGCATTCATTCGGGGGATTCGATCGCGATGTATCCCGCGCGGAATGTGAACGATGCTATCCGCGAAAAAATTGTGACGCAGTCGCGACAGCTCGCCCGTGCACTCGGTACGCGCGGATTGGTGAACATTCAGTACCTCATCTACAACAACGATATATACGTCATCGAAGTGAATCCGCGCTCAAGTCGTACCGTGCCGTATATCAGCAAGGTGGCGTGCGTGCCAATGGTGGATCTTGCGGTGCGCGCGATGCTCGGTGAAAAAATCGCGCACATGGGATACGGAACGGGGCTATACCGCACGCCACCGTATTATGCCGTTAAGGTGCCGGTGTTCAGCTTTGAAAAACTGATGGGAGTGGATACGCACCTTGGCCCAGAGATGAAGTCGACGGGGGAAGTGCTCGGCGTTGCGCCGACATTTGCAGCAGCACTGTACAAGGGACTTGTTGCTGCCGGTTACCGTATGAAAAAGACCGGCGGCGTGCTGCTGACCGTGCGTGAAATGGATCACTTTGAAATTCCTGACGTAGCGCGGAAATTTTATGATTTAGGATTTTCGTTATATGCCACGGACGGCACGGCTGAAATTATCCGTGATTTCGGTATGGAAGTGACCGTAGTCAATAAAATCCATGAAAATCCCGACAACAACGTTTTGACGGTGCTTGAGACGGGAAACATAGATTACGTTATTTCGACAAGCACAAAAGGGCGCCACCCGCAGGCAGACAGCGTGCGCATGCGGCGGTACGCTGTGGAACACGACATCCCCTGTTTAACATCAATCGATACAGCGCACGCAGTTGCGGACTGTCTTATGAGTCTGTATACGGCACACACCGTGGCGCTCGTGGACGTCAAAAAACTGCGGAGAGAGAAAGAAAAGATTCGTTTTTTCAAAATGGAAAGCGCCGGTAACGATTTTATCGTCATCGATGCGATGGCGCAGCACGTAGAAAATCCTGCCGGACTGACTGTGCAGCTGTGCAATCGCCGGACGGGAATCGGTGCAGACTCACTCGTAACCGTCCTGCCGAGCACCGTTGCCGATGCTGCTATGCGGTTTTTCAACCGGGACGGGAGCGAAGGTACCATGGCGGGAAACGCTATCCGCGCCGTGGCCAAATATCTGTATGACTTTGGCGGCGTTCGTTGTACACGGAACAGTGCCGCCGCTCCTGCAGTACCGATGACTGTTGAAACGGTAAGCGGCGTGCGACAGCTGACGCTCTACAAACAGAACGGCCGCGTTTCTTCGGTGCGGGTCAACATGGGCACGCCGCAGTTTTCCCCTGACGCGATTCCAACAACGCTTGCTGTACCAGACGGCTCCGATGCTGCCAGCACCCGTACCCGCGCCGTCGTTACCGTATCGCTCACTGTTTCCGGCGTGCGGTATGACGGCACCTGCCTGTCCGTCGCAGGAACACCGCACTGTGTTGTCTTTTGTGATATTGTAGAAAAACTGCCGCTTTCCTGCATCGGTCCGCAATTTGAGTGCCATGCGGCGTTCCCCGACCGTATAAATGCGGAATTCGTGCGCGTTATCAGCCAGAATGAACTACAGGTGCGCGTCTGGGAACGCGGTAACGGCGAAACGCCGTCGTGTGGCAACGGCGCTGCTGCAGCGGCAGTCGCTGCAATTATGCACGGCCACTGCCCAGAAAATGAAGACATCACGGTAAAAATGCGCGGCGGAAAGCTTGTGGTGCGGTATGACGCCGCCGCGCAGACGGTCTCCGTGATGGGCGCCGTAAAACTGATATACGAAGGCACGGTCGAAGTCTAACGGGCGCCGGTGCCGCCTATCGCTACAGGCTCCTAATCGCCTACCGGCGTGCCCGCCCTGCCGCTCGCACCGATAAAACGCACTGGCGGACAGCCGGCATTCTTTAAAAAACACCGTATTGCCACCGCCGGCCGTCGCGGCGTACGACGATTTCCTGTAATTATATCATCTCTGTTCGGCGCCGCGCGCCACAGCAAGAAAAATCATGGATATATCCTACTATTTCTTCAATTACTAAATAGAACATTTACTGAAAAAATAAAAAAAAAGTAATAAATTGTTGTATATTTTTTAAATGTGTGTTAAAATCATTCCGGTAATGTCCTGTATATTTCTGGGATTTTCAGCAAAAGAGTGGTGGGGGAGGTAAAGGACAGGATAGTGCTACCGTATGGCTGGCACAGACACCTGTAGTTGTTGCAAAAAGAAATATACCGAAAGTAGGAGAATTAAAATGAAAAAATTTCTTTTCTCTGCGGGATTTGGAATTGCCGTTGTTTTATGGGCAATCATTACGTCGTGCGAGGTCGGCCTTGGCCCTGCGGTAGACACCGAAGCGCCCACGCTGTCCATCTCGTATCCGCCAACTTCTGCCGTTATCCGTGACAGTTTTGTCGTAGGCGGTACTGTCCGCGATGACAAATCGGTGGACTGCGTGGAAGTTAGCGTTTTCAGAGTCGCGCAAGATAAAAGCAAAACACTAGTTCAAAAAAAATTAGCCACCGTAGAAGGCGAATCATGGTATACCGAGCTCAATACTTATACGGCATCGGCGGCGCCAAACAATACAAACACAAAACAGAACCCAGACGGCTGGGAACTGTCTGACGGCACGTATGAAATTTCCGTTACCGCATACGATAACGCCGATCACAATTCAGGCGCTCTCGCGCGTACGGTGGAAATCGACAATACGGCGCCGGTGCTGTTGCTGAACACGCCGCTGACGGTGGGAACGGCGGATCCATGGCAACCCGCATCGTACGGACGCGTTATTAAGATTGCAGGCGATTTTTACGACGCGCATGGCGTTGGCCTTCGTTTTTATACCCGCCAAATTCAGCAAAGCGGCAGCTGGGATGCAATCAAAACTGCTGTGAGCGAATCGGTTTTGGGGGAACAGAGCGTATACGATGTTTCTGACGTCACCAACATGTCGCAGACAACGCCGCTTGTGATTGGACAGTATTTTACCGCTGACCAAATCGCTGCATCTACAGATGACATCACAAAAAATGCGCGAACGGCCTACACCGCTGCTTATGAAAAAATCTACGGAACCGTTGACCATAAAAAGCCAGAGGACGGCACAAATGAGACGCGGTTTTTTTACGGCGGCATCATCATGTATGATAACGCGCAGGAATATAAAAACCGTTCGGCAATTCCGTCAAGCACCGTCGGTAACGAATCCACGTGCTACTATATCAACACGACGGAGCTTTCCGCTTTTTTGAAGTCATACGGCACGGGTGGACTCAAGGCAAAAGATATCTCCGATATGTTCAGCGGCACGACAACGCTCGACACCCCGACCGTATACGCAGAACTTGAAAAATCGCAGAATAAAATAAATTTTGCGTACCCTGAACCGGCGGAAAGCGCTGGACGGAGTATCGTTGGAGAGCGGCAGGGGCCGACGGTGGGAACAGACGGCCTTGTCGTGCAGATTAACCCTGACAACTATCCCGCCTGGCAGATAAACGGCTACGTGGTCGATGCGGGCACGTTCAATAAATACATTTCGGGAAATGCACTGACGTTGCGGGTAACGCCGAATGCCGACGGCGACAGGATTCTGTCCAAAAAGATTACGCTGTCGTATTATGAAGTAGAGCCTGATAGCGTCGGCGGTTTTAAGAAAGTGGCGGGATCGGAGCAGATTGTCCTTGATCCAGCCGTTACCGATACGAACGACGACCGCGCGTGGGTGATCGCGCCGACCACTGAAGAGACGTCTCGCATATTCCGCTTGAACGGTTTGGATGCAGGTAAGCGGTATCTGTTTGTACTGGAAGGAGAAGATGAAGACGGCAATCCGTATGTTCCTGCCGACGGCAAATTATACGGCATGGAAGGTGCCACGAGCGGTATTCCTCCGACGATTCGGTTTGACACAGAACCGCGGGCATATATCACCGCAGAACGCCTTGCGTCGGGATACACGATTCAGGGACGTATTCTTTCCGAAGACGGCATCTTTGAAGCTGCCCGGTGGAACGAGGTTATCTTTCCAAAGATAACGGTTTCTGAAGTTGATGAAGATGGCAATCTTTCAGCAGTCACCGGATCTGTTAAAGATATGTTTGATGCGCAAACGGTAACGGCGCACGTGACCGCCGCCACGGCGCAGTCGGATACATGGGAATGGGAAATGGCTGTAACGCTGCCGGATGCCGCTCCACAGCTTGCCGGCGCCGTGTATCACTACTCCTGTGAGATTGAGGGGCAAAGTCGAGAGTGCGTTAAAAATACCGCAACGTTTGAGTTTTATGTGGACGCTGCGGCACCGACATTTACGGTGAACAATGCGACGGCGCTTGCCGCTAAACTCATAACAGAAGCGGATACCAATTATTCGCCGAAAAACGGTACCTATTCTATTCAAGGTGAATGGAAAGACAAAGGCGCCGGCACAAAAACGCTCTGGTATTCAACCGATAGTACCGACAAAAAAACCGGTACGTGGCAGCAGCTGAAAGCGAACGAAGCCCCGCAAGCACAGGAAGCGAACTGGAGCTTTATGCTGCCCGTCTCGGAAGGCAGCGACAAGACGCTTGCCCTGTATGCGGTGGATAAAGCGGGAAACGAAACCGCCGTAACGTCATTTACCGGTCTGACGTTCGATGCCGCGCCGCCGACGGTAACGCTGACCACGGCGACGAACGACGATCCTGCCGTGACCGAACCGACTGTTCAGGCGTATTACAATAAAACGGCGTCTGAAGATATTGTATTTGAAATTACTGCGGAAGACACACACGAGCTCAAAACCTTTAACGTGACGGCGTTCCGGGACGACGCGGAAGTCGCTCCTAATTCAAACGGCTATACGCTGACGTTTGTGCCACCGACTACGCCGGGGAGCACATCGCAAAAAGCACGGGTTACGCTGAAACGGGACGGCAGTTCTGACGGCGCGTGGAAGATAGTCGCCTCGGCAACTGATGCCGCCGGACGCGCTACTGTGACGCCTCTGACAATAGCAACAGTGATAGATACCGTTGCTCCGATTTTTGAAGACGTGGCATCTGGCGTGTCCATTTCTATTCAAACCAATAAAACGGTCGCCGACTATTTCAGAGATACGGCATTGAAAGTCAGCGGCGTAACAGCCGAAGCCACGAGCGGGCTTTCGGCGGTGTATTACTGGGTGCATTATCCGGGCAGAACTGATGCAGGCAATACGACGCTCACCGTTCCGACTGATTTGTCACAGGGCGATGCAGACGGCATGTTTTCGTTTCAGGCGCGCACGGGCGACCTCTCCAAGCATCAATTTGATTTTACCGGTACGCCCATGCAGTTTGCCGCTTGCGACGGCGATACGCACAACATGCTGTACGTTCAGGCGGTGGATAAAGCGGGCAACAAGAGTGCGATTGCGAGTTACCAGATTCATGTGGATCAAGCGGCTCCGCTGTTTGCGGCACATTTCTACACGCATGACGATGTCAGTTACCATGAGGCGGCGGGTACGGTCGTTTCAAATGGAACAGAAACCATGACGCTGTATGGAACCATCAGTGATACGGGCAGCGGTATTGGGGAAAGCGCCGTTGCGTTCGCGGTAGAGTCACAGCCGATTTTCCCCGATAGCAGCGAAGTGCTCTATTCTACGGATCCCATTAACTCCGGCAACTACAGCAGTAGCGCGGAGTTTACCACGTGGATTGCCGCTCACGGCGCATCGTTTAAGAAATGGAGTGAGCTGCTCGCTGACAGAACGGAAGCGTCCGATGCGGAAAAGCGAGAGGCGCTTTCCCGTGCCATTACCGCGTGGAAAGTAGCGGTGCGTCTCACGGCCGGCGGCGCAGTGCGGGCAACACCACACGACCGTGCCGGAAACGGCAACATGCAGCAGCTGTTTACGTACGTGGTAGACAAAACCGCCCCGACTGTGCGACTCACCACGCCGCAGACCCGGCTGGTGCGCCAGAAAACATCGCTCAACAGCAGTGAGGAGAGCGTTTCCGACGCAACGGCGGTTGCAGCGGTCAACGGCAGCGTGACGTTCAGCGGCACCACGGAAGACAATTATACCGTGAACTCGGTAAAGGCATACTACGGTACGTCGCCGAATCCCCGGCTCGAATCCAGCGATGTTCCTGTTCCCGGCGCGGAATGGACGGGAACCCGGACCTACAGCTGGAGTTTCCAATTCGCTGTCAGTAAAGTGGCGTCCGACAGATACGTTTTCTTTGACGGAGCGGAGTATAAAGGGGTGCCCAAAGATTTATACATCAAGATTGTTGCCACCGATACGGCGAACAATTCTACCGTGGCTGTCTATAAGTATTCTGTAGACCCAGATGCAGACCGTCCGGTGCTCATGTTGACGGACACGACATTAAACAAGAATTTTGCGACGTTACAAACGAATACGCTTTACGGCATGATCACCGACGATGACAGCGCCTTGTCGGGTTCCGGTAGCGTAGTGCAGAGCTTTGAGTATAATATCCGCTACACTTCTGAAACGCCGGTACGCGAAACAGGATGGAAACAGGCAACGCTTGACGGCGCTCTGTGGAGTATCCCTGTTGAAGACGGTGAAGTGGAGGTGTATTTCAAAATTCGCGACAACGTCGGTACGCAGTTTGAATCGAAACACCTGCAGTATCTTGCCCCAAAAATAGGCAAAGATGCGCTTCCCGGTGACGACACGTTCTTAAAGCTGAACGTTGACAAAGAACGGCCAGAAATCGTGAGCGTCCGGTACGACGCATACGATGCTGAAGGCACACCGGCTGCATGGAGCGGTTCGTGGTCAGACCTTGCGACTGCACATCTAGGCGGACGCTACAAACGGTTCAAGATACGGGTAACCGCTCGTGACCGAAACGGCATCTTCTCTGTCACCGGGTTGCTTGGTGGAACTCAGTCGATATCGTTTACGGCGATAGGCAGTATGAAATCGGTAGACCCATTGAGCGGCGGCATCACGGAGACGTGGGAATCAGAGGAAATCCCCGTTGATACAGGCATGAACACCAACAATCTCATCTGCGGCATCACGGTAAAAGACAACAGCACGGGGAAACTCGATTCATATATGGATGTGCGTCTAACAGTTGACAACAAAGCTCCAGAAATCGATTTCAATACGCCGTCATCGCAGATATTCAGCGCAGAGAATATCAGCGGGCAGGTGGCGGATACGTATTCGCAAGTTACTGCCCTGTATTATGCAGTGTCGCGTACGAAGAACAGTCAGCCGGAGGATTGGGAAGTCAAAGAGGCTGGTAAACAATCAACGGCATGGAAAGAGATTCAGGGCATACCACAACGCTGGCGCATCTCTTTTGATGGTAGCGTGCATACGAACACCAACGTGGTGATGTATGACGAGCTGCTCACTGATTACATCAGTATACTCGGCATTGCAACAAAGGACGACATTGCGAACGCGCGATACACCGACATAACCACGCTGTACATCTGGATAAAAGCCACTGACAAATGCGGTAACACGATTGCAGATTTTCTTGCAGTCAACGTTGATCCGCAGGGAGACCGTCCGAACGTGACGCTGTCGTATCCCGATTCTGGCGATACCTTGGGCGGCGAAATCCGCTTGATTGGAACCGCAACCGACAATGAACGGGCAGACTACGTGTGGGTACAGCTGTGGCGCGGCACCGGGCTTGAGTTTACCAAAGCTGCCCAGGATTATTTGCTGATAAATGGATATACGCTCGGCAATATGACCGATCCGTCTGCATCCGTGCTCTCAAGCGATCCAAAGAACAACGCCATCAAGGTAAACGTGTCTGGCTCAAGTTGGCACCTGAACATAAATTCGAACAGTGAATTTGATCCGACGGGTGGCGCGGAAAAAGAATCGCTCCATATGCGGATCTATGCCACAGACAACAACAAAAATATCAGTTTGCCACTCGACAATGTTATTTTTGTGGATGCAGATACACCGCGCATTACCAATGTGTGGCTCAAACAGTTTGCAAACAATGCTGCCGGTACCGGCGATGTCACAGCACAGCGCATTTATACCGAGGGCATGGCGGTTAAAGGCGAATGGTGGCTCACCGGAGACATCACCGACAACAGCGGTATTCAAAACATTACCTGGCAAAAGAACGGTACGCCGCAGGACGGCATCACGGTGTCCGGTTCGGAAAATCAGTACTTCGTAAAAAAAGCAAAGACTGGCAGCAGTACCGGTTATGATTATGAAATACGTATCAAAGTAGGAAGTGGAACCGCCGATTCGCTCGGGACTGATACCGTCACCATCCGCGCTGAAGAAGCAAAAGCCGGTACGCCGCTGTATGTTGAAAGCGCCTTTACGATTGTCTATGACAACATGAAGCCGGTTGTTATAGATGAAACGGATCTCTTCGGCCGCTATCGCATCAGCACGGACATTATGAATACCAATGGCTTTTATACGTTCGGTTCCGCTGCTATGGAAGATTCTGCGCCGGACGACACGGCGCAGACAGGTATTGAGCGCGTGGTGATTTTCTTTACGCGTGATAGCGCATATATAAACGGCAATACAGGCTACCGGTGTCTATACGACCCCTACTTAAAAAAAGGTGCAGACTACAACGAGATTAAATATTATCGTACTACGGCTGGTCTTAACTTTGGAGAAGGCTTGTGGTGGCGACCGATTACGGTCACTTCCGTCAGCGGCACCTCGCTTACGTTGCAGGCCATGCACCCGAACGTACACACAGGCGGTCTCGCGCTTGTGAACGGTACCATTCACCGCATTGAGAGCGTCATTGGTAATGTCGTTACGCTTGAAGACGATCCCGGCGCGACGACGACCGCTCTCTTTGCTGTTGGAGCAGTAGTTGTAGATAACACGATTGCCGAAGGGCTCGGTACTGTATCGGATGGTGCAGGATACTATTCGGGCGGCACCTATGACGACGGCGACAACATGATGGAAAGTCTGATCCGTCAGGGCACCACGTGGAACTGGGAGGTGAATATCAATTCGCAGAATATTTCCGATGGCGAGATTACCTTGCACTACGTGGTTTACGACAAGGCGGGCAATTATACCGAAAAAACGGTTGCCGGCTTTATTAAAAATTATCAGCCACGCATTGCGGGCGTTATCGTCGGCACTGACGGCAATGGAGATGACACCGTTTCTGCTGATGAATTCGTTTCGATGAGCGGCATATATGCTGGCGGGTACGACCTTGCCGGGCGGAAAGTTACCGAGGTGACGTTCCCAGTGCAGACGAGCAGCAGCACGTATCGTTCTGCCATAAACGCAAAAGGTTTGACGGTCGTTAAGCCGGAGATACTGGGTGGAAATGGCGCGCTCGGCTACACGATGGCGGTGAGCAAGTGGAACGGCAGTGCTTGGGAGGCAGCGCCATACTATACAAATACCACGGTCAGAAAGTTTAATAAAAACGGCGGCGAGGAAAGTGATGCTGTAATCAGCGGGCTTGAAATGAAGCTCTCTCTGGTGGATTTCCTGTCTGCTGGAACAAATGGTGCTAAAATAGTGGATGGTGCTGGGCAGCGCTTCTCGTTCACTATTTGGGATTCAACGCCTGGCTCTACGATTGGAAATGCCGCAAGCGGCAGTCAGAGCGCGACGCTCAACGTTATCATGGACGTCAACGTGATGGGCGCGCATGCGGGCAGCGGGTCTGTCATTCCGTTCTATTGGAAGAGCGAAACGGACAACAGCCTGTTCGGCGAAAGCCGTGAAAACGGGCACATTGAACTGCCGAGCGATTTCCCCGGTGCGTCAGGCACGAGCGGCATCAACGACGGCGATGCAAAAGTGTCCGGAAAGATAAAGTTTGAAGGCATCTCGTATACGGACGGTCTGTTAGAAAAAATTCAGGTGCAGCTGGGGAACCTGACGCTGACGGCAACATATAGCCGTGGCGCGTGGACGTATTCTTCATTGCTCGGGCAAGACGGCTCTTTGCCGTCAGGCGGTGGCGCTATAGCCATAACGCAGGCAACGTTTGAGGAGGCGCTCCGCGCCGGTGCCATTACAGCAATTCCGGACGACCGTGCGCCGACGGATATGGTGCCGTATACGTCTCAAGCATATGGACATATCGTTCACTGTACAGCGTACATCGACACGGAAAAGGTGGCAAATACCGTTACACAGGCAGATGTGAATTCTGCGTATAGAACGTACGTACGGGGCGCTCCGACACTTTCGGGTACTAGCGTGACGTACGGAACGCCGTCGAGTCACACTGTTTCAGGAAAAGTTGATGTTGTGCCCTACATCACCGAGGTGGTGACGGCGCTTTCAGAGCTGGATGCCGAGACGCCGTCGGTGTATGCGCGGACGGCACTCGGACACTATCCGGTGCGTGAGGGTGAAAAAATCACTATAAAAGGCCTCAATCTTGGCACAATGACGAAGGTGCTCATACAGCAAGCAGGCGTAACCAAACAGGAGTTGGCTAGCTCCGCCATCACCAATCGGACATCCACTGGCTTTGACGTCACGGTTCCTACGGGCTGTCCGAGCGGCACGGTGGTGCTCCAGAATGCGGAAAGTACAATCTCGACGCTCAATCACCTGAACCGGAATCCTGTTCGCAATGCGTTGGGTGCTGTAACACAGGCGGGCTACAATTCGCAGGCGAACGGCACGAACAACGATCTGCTCGACGATGACGTCGTGATAGATGTCTGGCAATTCCAAACTGTTGGTACAGCGCGCGACGGGCTTATAAAATATCCTGAAATGCAGATTGGTCCTTCTGGACAAGTTGGGTTTGCATATGCGGACGGCAATTTCAATTTCCAGATGGCAGGATTCGATCCCGCTGGTGGATCCTATCAAAGTCACAGACCTTTTGAATCGAGTTGGGGGCCGTACAATGAAAGTGCGTTTGCATTTGCTCCGGACGGCAGGACATATGGGCTTTCTACAAATGAAGATGTGGGGCTTAATGGCAGCGCATTCACAACGTTTTTTATCAATCGGTGCGTTACTACTGACAATGCTTTAACGGTTAATGGCAACTATCATGGCGGCCTCTGGCGGCGACGGCTTTTCTCTACCACAACGACCGTGTCGGACACTTCATCGGACACGGTCATTGACCGCACGGTCTCTCCATCTCTCGTAACAACTATGCCGGATGGAACGGGCGGCGTAACGTATGTCTACCTTGCGTATTACGATAAACTCAAAAAAGAAGTGCGCTACCATTGGGGAAGCATCGGACAGCCGAATAAAATTGAGGTGGCGGTTGATACGATAGGGAAACGTACTGCAAGTGGGAATCAGCTTGATCGGTTTAGAGTGGTTAAAAATAATCACCCGTTCCAAGTGGGAGATTTGGTGTCCATTACGCGGAGTGATTCAGATGGTTACAACCAGCTTGACCGAAGCACGTATTATAGAGTGTCAGAAGTTAGCGCCAATGACTTTATGATAATACCGGCGTCTGGCGAAAGCGCGGTCAATGCGTTGTCCACAGATAAGAACTGGCGTGTCAGTGCGGTGGGCGGGCAGCTCATAGATATTCGCGGTGGAAAGTCAACACAAGATCAATACGGTGCTCAAGATATGCTTGCGCAAAACTATTGTGTGGTTCAAGACAATATGCCGAATAGCAGCGTGGCGGTAGGCGCCATCCCTAAAGGTACCGGTGGAGCCGCAGATGACATTGCTTACGTGCTCTATGGGAATAGTCGGGGACTCTATATAAAATACTCTACCAGTCCGCGGGCACAGGATATTGCTTGGGTAACAAAGCGGCTTGATGACCGGGGAAGCGACATTCGGACTGTGGTGGATACGGACGGCATCATTCATATAGCATATTCTAAAGATGCTAACCTGATGTATGCACATATGAAGTATACCGATTCGGGCATTACACCGCAGGTGATCGACTCGTACCAGTTGACCGGTACACAGATTACGCTTGATGTAGCAAAGAATGCCGCGGGACAGGTGGTGCCGTACATAGGGTATTTTTCGCAGAGTATACAAATGCCGAAACTTGCCTATGCAGTTGCGTTTGACGGCACCTTGCCTGCTGGAAATGGTTCAGACGGACAAAAACTGACGCAACGATGGGAAGTATCCGTTGTTCCGGAAAGCGCCGATTACCAAGCACGCAACGATACTGTGTGCGTGGGTGTGCACAAACAAAATGGCGTTATTCAGGCGATTCCAGTAGTATCGAACAGCCCGAATATTACCACTTTCAACGGCGGCGCTATCGTTTCAAATAATATGAATACGGCGCTCGTTGGCGGGAATGGGTCGCTGAACCCGGTTATAGCATATTCGACAGAAAACTCCATACTGCAGATGGCACAGAAAAACTGACGCTGTCTGTGGTACTGTGCACGGATGACGCCGCGCTTTTAAAAGCGCGGCGCCATTTATAAAACCGTATCGCGTTGGCAAAGTGATTTCAGCAGCGATGTTGCCAGAGCGATGTGCTTGCGTCACTGTTGCTGGAGGCAGGCGGGCGCAATGAAATGAGACCGCGCAATGAATGAGCGAGTTTTCGCAAGAAAACTCGAAGATAAAAACGCCGCGCTATTGTAGCGGCGTTTTTAAACGTTCCTTAATTTTGAACAGTGAACGATTTTTCAAAATCGAAAGCTGTTCAAAACTGCGCGGGCGCAATGAAATGAGACCG
>JAFUFE010000026.1 GCA_017470085.1 Treponema sp. | reverse complement strand
GCTCGCTCCTGATGACTTTCGGCTGTATCGCCTGTCGTTCGACACCGCCTCTCAGGCGGGACTGTGCGCGTGCACGGCGCTGTATGCGCACGGTGTTGACGGTGCGCCCCCCGCTGAACTGACGGCGCTGGCGGTTTCCGATGCGGCTGTTCTTAAAACAGTGCCGGGGTTCTATGCGGTTGCTGTGAGCGAGCGCACGAACGGTACGAATATCTATTCGCCATATGACAGCTGGTACCGTGCTCGTCACGACGGCAGCGATCCGAGCGGGGGAGCGGTCATGGCAGCGGACGCGTTTGCCGCGCTTGTTCCGCAGATGGCGTCCCTTTCCGAGCGCGCCGTCGTCTCGCTGTCCGCCTGGGGCGAGCCACTGACGCATCCCGACTTACCGCGCTTGATTCGGACGGTGCTGATGGAGTCAGGATTGTCGGTGCTCATTGAAACGGATGGGCTCCTCGTTACTGAACAAGTGTGCGCGGACAGTGCCGCTGCAGTTGCCGCCGCGCCGCGCCGTACCAACGGACTTCCTCCGCTCATGTGGATTGTGTCTGTCGATGCATGTACCGAAGAGACCTATCGTGCTGTTTGGCGCGGCGCACCCACCTTTTTACAGGCGCAGCAGGCGGTTGCGCTGCTCACGCAGTATTTCCCGGGAGACGTCTATCCACAGCTGATGCGCATGGACGTGAATGAAGCGGAACTCGAACAGTTCTATCGGTTTTGGAGCGATTCGGCATCTCCTTCGGGCGGAAAGCTCATCATACAGAAATACGACAGCTATTGCGGTGTGCTGTCGGACAGGAAGCCGGCTGACCTTTCACCGCTCGGCAGACATCCGTGCTGGCATCTACGGCGCGATATGACCATATTGACTGACGGAACGGTGCCGCGCTGCCACGAGTGTTACTACACGCATACCGTTGGCAACGTGTTCGACACATCAGTTGCCGACGTATGGAAAAAAATGACGCTTCAGGAAGATGCTGACTGCGGAAAGTGCGATGAATACTATACCTACAATTTTTAATGAACGCCAGATAAACATGACGGTGCTCGGCGGCCGGCAAAAACCGTCGCACATCGCCATGGATGTCGCTGTTATTTTGCTCAATTCGAGCGGCAGCCATTTCCGTGTGCAGGTGCTTGAAAACCCGGTTACCTGTGGCTTTTCAGACATCATTTCTCTTGAACCACACCGAGAAAACCGTAACATTGAAGAGACTGCCCATCGATTTCCATCGGTGAAATTTATCGTTCCGCTCGACACTGTGACCGATGGTGATATGATCAATATCGGCATGAGCGAAACCGACGCATCGCATGTGCTCGTTCTTCGTGACTCGCTTGCGATTCCACACGGTGTCGTGTCGCCGAAGTTGGTTGAACATGTGCTGAAACTTGACTGCTACTGTGTTGCGCCGCGGCTCATCGATGCGGCGCACGGCGGAGTTGCTGTGCGTTCGATTCCGTTTGCCGAACGCGGCCACTTGCATATGGAGATGACCGCGGTCGTCACCGAAGGAGCGCCGACTGTCTATCCGTTCGATATAGTTGGACTGTATAACCGCGAAAAATTTATTCGGCTCGGTGGCTTTGACTATACGATTCTTTCGCCGTATTATCAGAACATGGATCTCGCACTGCGATCGTGGTTATGGGGAGAACGGACTGTTATATCGCCGTCGTTTCTGCTTTCGTATGCGGGAGCAGTTCCCGTAGAGACGATGACTGCTGATGTGACTTATCTGCACTGTTACCTCAAGAACATGCTGCCGGTATTTAAAATCGACCACGGTGTGATTTCGCCGTTTTCATTTTTTCGTTTTTTTTACAATTCGTCCTGTGGTTTTTTTGAGTCGCGTCGACTATTCAAAGACGCAGTCAGGTGGACCACGGTGAACCGCTATCGTTTTAAAACCGACATCAAGCATCTGGTAGAAAACTGGGGTGCTGTGTAATGACGGTCGTCATCGTTCAGTGCCGGCTCTCTTCGACGCGACTTCCAGAAAAAGCGCTCCGCACCGTCGGCGGAAAACCGATTGTCGCGTGGACGCTTTCTGCAATGCGACAGGTGCCAGCCGACCGTTATATCCTTGCCGTCGATTACGGGTCATATGACCGGCTTTTTCCCGTTGCCGCATCGTGCGGCTGGGACTGTTGTGCCGGTCCGCTTGACGACGTGCTTGAGCGCTTCTGCCGTGTTGTGGAGGCTGTCCATGCCGATACGGTCGTTCGTGCTACGGCCGACAATCCGTTTTTATTTTATGAGGCGGCGACAGAATTGCTTTCCCGGTATCAGGAATCGGACGGCGGTTGTGACTATATTTCGTGGCGCGGCTTGCCGCACGGCTCCGGCGTGGAAATCTTCAATGCGCATTCGTTGTGTACGGCGCGGACGCTGACTGATATCCCGTTTGACCGTGAACACGTGGGGCCAGCACTGTACAATCATCCGGAACGATTTACGGCGGTTTTTGTGCCGGCTCCGGAACGCTACCGGTTTCCGGAACTGCGGACGACAGTCGATACGGAGCGCGACTACCGCCGCGCATGCGCCGTTGGGGCGGTACTTTTGGAAAACGGTGTGCGTGATCGTCCTGCGACAACGGAAGAAATTATCGGCGCGTTCACTGTTCCGCACATCGCGCATCCCGTGCTGTTTGTACCGTCAGTGGAACGCGGGCACGGAACCGGACATGTTCGACGGGCGGTGTCGCTTGCGGAAAAGATGCACGGCACGTTGTACCTTCCCCGTGATGCCGCACGGCCGGAGATAAGCGGAGTTGTCGCTGCGGCGCTGGCGGACAAACGGCTCGCTGACTGGCAGGTGACGGATGCGTTTCCCCGCGATGGGGAATATGCGCTCATCGTTTTAGACCTGTTTTCCGCTTCTCAGGAAACGGCGCGCGCTTTTTCAGAGTGTGCCCCGACACTCGCCATTGACGACGGGGGGGGGAGTAGTTGGTTCGACTATTTGCTCGATATCATCCCGTCGCTTTCTGCTAGAGCGGCGAATCGTACGGCACCGGAGTTTCTACCGCTGCCGAAGAACCGGCACTCTGTTTTTCCGGGCGGCTTGCAATCAGTGCTCGTTACGTTTGGCGGTGAGGATCCCGCACAGCTGACCGTACCGGTGGCCAGCGCGTTTTCGGCTGCCGGCTGTACGGTGACAGCGATCGTCCCGTTCGGATCAGCCATTCCTGACACCGCTGACGACGTGCGGTATATCCAGCCGGTTTCCGAACTTGCAGAAAAGCTTGGTGCATACGACATCGTGGTGACGCACTACGGCTTTACCGCGTACGAAGCCCGTGCTGCAGGATGCGCCGTCGTCACCGTGCCGTCATCACCGTTGCACAGACGGTTGTCGGAACGCTTTGGGTTTGTCTGTCTAAAGCCACGGAAGAATGTTTCGCAACAGGTACAAAAATTGCTGCACCGCCGGCCGGACCTGTTGTTTCACCGCGCGTCTTTCGCACCTGACAACGATGCACGGGAATCCTGTGCCGCGTTTTTGACGGCTGTTGCCGCAGGGCGGCGGCTGTCTTGTCCGCTCTGTGGTGACAGCTCGCAGCAGACACATCCTGATGTAATCGTCGCACGCACACCGCTCAGAACCTTTCGTCGTTGTGCGCGCTGCTCGCTCGTGTATATGGCATGGACAGCTGACGGTGCGCAGCGGACATACGAATCTTCGTATTTTGCAGAAGAGTATCGAGCGCAGTACGGAAAGACGTATCTTGAGGATTTTTCTGCGATTAAAGCGCAGGGGAGCCGTCGCATGCAGATAATCGCTGCCGGCGCGGCGCAGTGCAGTACCCCCACGGTGCTCGACGTCGGTTGTGCGTACGGTCCGTTTCTGTCTGCTGCACAGGAGATAGGGTGGAATGCTTTTGGAACGGATATCGCCTCGGACGCGGTAGCATATGTCATGGACTGCCTCCACATCCCCGCCGTCGTCGCTCCGTTTCCCGACATAGACACGGCCGTGCAGTTCGGTATTGCAGCGTTCGATGCAGTGACGATGTGGTACGTCATCGAGCATTTTTCACACCTCGCTCCTGTACTCAAAAAAGTTTCGTCGGTACTTAGACGGGGGGGAATATTCGCTTTTGGAACGCCGTCGGGGGAGGGAGTGTCTGCGCGGAAAAATCGCAGTGATTTTTTTTCCCATAGTCCTGCCGACCACTATACGATATGGGAACCGTCGCGTGTCCAAACCGTGCTCGCGCGGTTTGGATTCACTGTCAGAAAGATTGTGTCCACCGGTCACCATCCAGAACGATTTCCACTGATACAGAACTGCACCGGAGCGCCGCCGTCACTGCTGTTTAAGGCATGCGGTGTTTTCAGTAGAATGTGCCGGTGGGGCGATACGTTTGAGGTGTATTGCGAGAAAACGGGGGAACCGCTATGAGCGCGCGCCGCGTGTTTATTTTCGGTGCGGGAGAGATGCAACGTCCTGCAATTCAGGCGGCGCGCGCCGCAGGCTTTCACACCGTTGTTGCAGACGGAAATAGGGGGGCTCCCTGCGTGCCGCTCGCGGACACATTTTTTCCGATAGATTTGAAAGACACGGATGCGCTGCTTTCTTGCGCACGGCAGCTGCACGCTGACGGCGCGCTTTCCGCCGTCTTTACCGCGGGGACTGATTTTTCGGCAGCGGTGTCATATGTTGCCGAGGCGCTCGGTCTGCCCGCGCATCCGTATGAGGCTGCGCTCAATGCGAGCATCAAGACGCGGATGCGCGCCTGTTTTGAACGGGCGGGGATTCCGTCGCCCGCGTTTGAACAGATCACGGTGGATGTACCGGTGGCTGAAGTCATGCACCGTGTTGCCCGGATCGGATTCCCTTGTGTCGTTAAGCCGGTAGACAATATGGGTGCCCGCGGCTGCCGGATGGTCCGCTCCGAATCAGAACTGTCCGCTGCCATTGTACGCGCCCGCAGCAATTCGCGGAGCGGAACCGTCATCGTTGAACAGTACCTAGACGGCCCGGAATATTCAATCGATGCGCTCATCGTCGACGGCACGTTTACGGTGACGGGCTGTGCAGACCGCCACATTTTCTTTCCGCCGTATTTTATCGAAATGGGACACACGATGCCTGCAGTGTGTGGTGAACTGGAGCGAAATGAATTGATTGCGACCTGTGCGCTCGCTGCTCGCGCACTCGGACTGACGTGTGGTGCGGCAAAGGCCGACATCAAATACACTGCCCGCGGTCCAATGGTCGGAGAGATAGCGGCACGGCTGTCCGGCGGCTACATGTCCGGCTGGACGTTTCCGTACGCCGCCGATTGTGCGGTGACTGCTGAAGCGCTCAAGATAGCCTGTGGCGATACGCCCGACGGTCTGCTGTCGCGTCGGATTCCGGTGTCGTATACCCCCCCCGGTAGCTGCGCGCACTTTTCCCAGCCGTACGATTTATATGAGGTTCCCTGTGTCAGGACGAGCGCCGAACGCGCATACATTTCGATTCCCGGAACAGTGCACTGCATTACCGGAGCAGACAGCGCTGTTGCCGTTCCGTATGTCCGTGATTTTCTGCCGCGCGTTCACGCTGGGGACGCGGTCGTGTTTCCGCGCAACAATGTGGAAAAATGCGGTAATGTCATCGCGGTGGCGCCCCAGCGGTCGGATGTGATCATCGCAGCAGAACGGGCGGCAGCCGCAGTGACGGTGCGTCTCGTACCGCACACTGCTGCGACGGATGAGTTTCTTGCCGGAGGCAGCGCACCTGATGAACCGGACTTTCCTCCGTCAGCGTTTCCCCTTGCCGAGTGTGCAGCGGATCTGACGGCCATCATAGCGCGCTGTGCCGGCGTCATCGCTCAAGACAGCCCTGTTGCCGCCGTCGTTCCCGATGTGTTAAAGTTACGTGCAGCGGGCACAATGCGCGACTTCAACGGTCTGACATTTTTGGAAACGCTTTCCCGGTTCGACGCCCTCTGTCCAAAGCACCCTGCGCTCGATGCGGAACAGTTTTGGTGTGCCGTCATACGGGGGGGGATTCAAGGCGCACTGTATGTTGCCGACAGCGCCCGCTGTCGTGCGCCGTAAAAAAACGTCGGTAGCGAGAGTTTGCCCATTCGTCAAAGTGCTGGCAGTTCAGGCGGATAGATCGAGCGCGTTCACACCGTGCTGCCGTTCGGTCACGCACGCTGTCTGCTCCCGCGCACAAAAAACGCCGTAAGGAGGCGGCACGATGAAACGACTGTTACACTTCACATTGACTGTCCTTGCGGCTGGATACATCTTTTTGTGTGTGCAGCCGGTACATGCAGATACGGTTTCGCTGCTTACGTACGCAGAGAATAACGGTATGACCGTCTACTGGGACAGCCTTTCAGCGACCGGACTGATTGAAAAAAACGGTCACCACATCAGTTTTCGCGCCGATCAGGAAATTGTGCTGCTCGACAGCCGGAAACTCATGGTTACCGATGCGCCCGCGGTGAGCGGCACAACGCTGCTCGTGTCGAATCGGTTTCTTACCGATGTGGAAGCGTTTTTTAAAACGGAGCAGGGCGATTCACCGTACCGAATCGGTGCGATCATCATCGATCCCGGTCATGGTGGCAAAGACCCCGGCGCAGTGCAGGCGTTCCACCAGAACGGAACGCGTTTTACGATACAGGAAAAAGACATCACGCTCGCCGTCGGGAAGCTGCTATACGAGCGACTTTCCGAAAGTTATCCCGACAAGCAGATCATCATTACGCGTGAAAGCGATGTGTTTTTGACGCTCGGCGAACGAACGGATAAGGCAAACTCGGTCAAGCTCGGTGAAAACGAAGCGATCGTCTACGTATCGATTCACATCAACGCATCACTCGACCGAAAGGCGTCCGGCTACGAAGTGTGGTACCTGAGTCCCGGCTACCGTCGGACTGTCCTCAATTCCTCTGGGACAGATGCCGATGCGGAGTTGTTCCCCATTTTGAATTTGATGACGGAAGAAGAATATACGACGGAGAGCATCCTGATCGCCAAGTTTATCATGGATGGCCTTGCCGCTCAGATTGGCTCGCAGTCAAAGGCGCGCGGCATTAAAGCAGAAGAGTGGTTCGTCGTGCGCAATGTGAATATGCCGAGCGTACTCGTTGAGCTGGGATTTTTGACCAATTATGAAGAAGCGCTCAATTTACGGAGCGCTGCATACTTGAAAAAGGCAGCGCTTGGCATATATAATGGTATCAGTGCGTTCGTCACTCATTTTGAGCGTTCACGGGGGTTCACGTCGTCACGATGACACGGCAGCAGCAAAAGAGAGGATATAGCGCGCTTCTTGCGATTACCATCGCCGCACTGACGGTGTCGCTCGTCGCGTGGAGCACGCAGTTTCCCGGCAAGCGATATGTGTTTTTGTTTCCATCGCTCGACACCGGCACACTGATAGCCGAGTCACGGTTTTTACCGGCAGCTCCGGTGCAGGGACAGGAAGCGCTCTTTGTTGACGAGCTGTTGCTCGGCCCCATGACCGAGCGGTGTCAGCCGCTTTTTTCGCCGGGGACACATCGGATTACCGCTTTTGAACGCGCTGGTGTGCTGTACGTGGACATCTCTGCTGAAGCGCTCGCAGAGCGATCTGGTGTGATGTCCGTCTCAGAAGGAGCGAGCTTATTTTCGCGGAATATCTTGAACAATTTTTCGGGTATCAAATCGGTGGTACTGTTCATCGACGGAACAGAAGCCTTTGCAGATCGGTAACCGCGGTATCCGGCGGCAGGCCAAATTCTGTCTCCGTGTACTTGACAAAACCGATGACATGATGGATAATGGGCCTATATACAAGGCTACATCGATATCTAAAAGAGGAGCTTCTACTATGAAGAGGACTTTTTGTGTAATTACGGCGGCACTTTTGCTGGCTGGAGCGGGCGTTTTTGCAGAAGAATCCATGCTCATTGACTTCACCTTGCTTGAAGCGGATGCTGTAAATGACGACGCGGGACAACCGACTCAGAATGGCCACACGGCGATGGACTATTCTGTTGCTGCGGGAGCAACCTTTACAGAGGATCAGAAGAATTTGATGAAGACGTCTCTGGCACTTCCGGAGTGGGAGATAGAGCTCAATTCTTCCGCTCGCAACGTAACGGCGGTGAGTCTGTCGACTGTTGTCGCAGCTCCGGTAAAAGCGTCTGCTGACGTTCCGTTTGCCGGCAAAGAAGTTATGGGTGTGCGCATTGTGTTCCCCGAATGGAATTCAAATGCGAATGCGCGTATCAAACCGCCGTTTGAGATCCCAGCGTATGAACCGCTTGCATCGAGCGATGAAAACGGC
>JAFUFE010000025.1 GCA_017470085.1 Treponema sp. | reverse complement strand
TTAGCTTCAACGTCATGGGTGGTCGGTGCGAACACTGTCAGGGTGCGGGAACAATCGTTATCGAAATGAATTTTTTGCCTGACGTGTATATTCAGTGTGATGTGTGCGGTGGCCGACGGTTTAATAAAGAAACGCTCGACGTATTATATAAAGGAAAAAATATCAACGATGTACTCAATATGACGATTGATGAAGCGTGTGATTTTTTTGTGCACATTCCACACATTGCACGGAAACTTGAAATGCTGCGTTCTGTCGGGCTTGGATACATTGAGCTCGGGCAATCGGCGTTGACATTGTCGGGGGGGGAAGCGCAGCGCGTGAAACTCGCGAATGAGCTTTCACGAGTATCGACGGGAAAGACGCTCTACATTTTGGATGAGCCGACGACCGGACTGCACTTTGCCGATGTGAAGCAGTTGATGGAAGTCATCCAGCGGCTTGTAGACCACGGCAATACAGTGCTGATGATAGAGCACAACCTCGATGTGATTTGTCAAGCAGACCATATCATTGACCTCGGGCCGGAGGGCGGATACCGTGGCGGGACGGTTATCGCCGAAGGAACGCCCGAATCAGTTGCCCGTGTTTCCACTTCGTATACGGGGCAGTTTATACAAGAGATGCTCGTGCGGGAGAATAGGCGTGCTGCCAAACAGGGATAGCTGTATTCGGAGTATGTGATGGTAGTTTTCTACTGGATCCGGCACCATACATCGGCGTTCATCTGTGGTGCACTGTACCTGTGTGTGGCAACATGTCTTTTTGCGCAGGATGCAGTACAGACCGTCATCACTATTGAAAATGCCCACGCAACAACATATCAAAAAGATGAAGAAACAAAAGATGACGTTATCCTTTTTGAAGGTGCGGTGCGCATTTCGGTAGAAAAAGGCACACAAAAATCCATTATCTCTGCGGATACCGTTACCTATAACCGAAAGACGCAGATGCTCTATGCAAACGGCTCCGTCAAACTTGAGCAGACGGAGGCAGGAAATGAGGGCGTGCAGACGGTAACGGCGTCAACGCTGCTGCTCAATACAGCAACACTTGAAGGCTTTTTTGATGACGGGCGCGTTGTGCAAACTCAATCAGATGCCATCACCGTTCCATCCGGTTCAACGCTTGTCGTCATTTCTGATTTGTTCGGACGCGGACGGTCGAATACGATTACGTTTAAAAATGCGAGCCTGACCTTCTGTGACGATCCCGACCCGCACTGGCGTATCAAGGCAAGCCGCATCTGGTTGCTCCCCGGAGGAGAATTTGCGTTTCTGAATGCGCTGCTGTACGTCGGGTCGGTACCTGTCATGTGGCTACCGGCGTTTTATTATCCAAAAGATGAGCTGATTTTCAATCCGGTGTTCGGCTATCGCCAGCGGGAAGGATATTTCATACAGACAACGACCTACTTGATTGGCAGAAAGCCGCTTGAAAACAGAACGGCGTCGACTGCCAATGCGGATGACCGTTTGAGTTCGCTGTTCAACTTTATGCGTCCAACAGAGCTCAAGGAGCAGCGGCGCGAAGGCTTGGTACTCCACAATTTGGACAGTACCTACACGGGCAGCACGACTGATTTTTTAAAACTGACGGCGGACTGGTATTCAAATCTTGGCCCTGCGATTGGACTTGCTGGCGGCTATCATCCGCAAAACGGTGTCGGCTCAGTTGATGGCACTATGATGCTCGGATTCAGTAATACCGTTTTCCGAAACGGGACGGTCTATATACCTCGTGCGCCGTCATCGGGAACTGTCCGCCGAGACACTTCTACCTTTTTCGGTGTTCAACTGCCGTTCCGCTATGCGACACATTTTGCTGCTACGCTCAATAGACCGTTCTCTCTTTCAGTGTCTCTGCCGCTGTATTCCGACCCGTACTTTACCGATGACTTTACCGATCGGACGGAGTCGATGAATTGGATCAGTTTTTTAACCGCATCGGCAGGGCAACAAGAAGAGACGACGGACAGTGCCGCGGAAGTGTCGTCGTTTGTCTGGACGCTTTCAAGTTCGTACACTGTACCGTTGCCGAGCATCGTTAAGCCGTATATCAGTACGCTGTCTTTTACGTTTAATGCGTCCGTCAATTTTTCCAGCCGATTGAATTCTACACTGCCGGATACAGACGGCGTTAAAAATTATTCGCCGGAACGGAAGTTCTACTATCCGTCTCAGATCACCCCAGCAACGATTACGCTCGCTTTAAACGGTACGCTGTACGAGTATCCGTCTCCTCCGGTGCAGCGTACTGTAGTGACGCCGCAGTTCGCCGTTCCGCTCGTGGTGCCAGATGAACTGCAAAAGCCGCCGGCTACTACTGGTATGGAGACAGAGGAGCCGGCGACTTCTGCCACCGCCGTATCAGCGGATGTAGCTGAACTACCGCTAGATCCGGTATTACCGAAAGATGCGCTGCCCGAACTGTTCTGGCGGCTTCCGGCGGAGACGGCGGTTAAGCCGTTTACATACCGGCTGTCGTATACGTTCCGTCCTACCGTTACAACGCAGATTGCCTATGCTGCCGAGCCGCTATCTCAGCCGAAAGATTTTACTCTGAAAAATGTCCGTTCGTCGATGTATGTCGCCCAGCTCCCGATTGAGCTTTCAAGCGCGCTGACAGCGGGGGGGGAACTTTTTACCGCACACAACAGTATCCGATTCAATCCGATATTTCAAGGGCATCCGTATATCGCTCGGACAACATCCGGAGGAAGTGACGGAGGATATACAGACGCACAGATTACATCGATACGGAATGCCGACCGGCGCGCTAGTACCCGTGATCTTATCAATTCAAACACAGTGAGCGTGCGCCCGCTGGTGTCCGTGCCGATGCTGAAGAACAGCAGTATTGTTTGGCGGTCAACGGTAAAACTGGTCCGAGTACAGTTTTCTGAATCCGACGGCGAAGTAGCGCGCCGGTTTTTGTTTGCGGACTGGACGGACAGTGATGCTATAACTGAACATGCACTTGATTACACGATTGCACTGACACAGGGAACGAACAGCCAGTTTGGACAGTCTTTCACGTTGACGGCAAAACTTCCTCCCCAAACCGATGAATACAACGGTTCATTGACGTTGACGTTCCCCTATGTAAAGCTTGTCTTGTCCACGGGTATCATAAAAAAAACGGGCAGCCCAGGGGCATGGCAGCAAAAACCGTTGCGCGAATCGCTGACGTTCAGTATTTTTAAGACGCATCCGCTGTCGTTAACGCAGTCATACTCATATAATCTGGACGGAAAATACCACGAGCAGTTTTCAGTTGCGCTTACGTGGTACGGATTACGCGCCGCATATACCATGTCGTACGGCAAAGGATATGATTTCAATTCTATGACGGGATGGGTTTCCCGCAGCACGGAAGCATTTTTGCCGTATGCGCTTTCTTTTTCCTATACATCGCCGCAGCACAATTTTTCACTCTGGGGGGGGAAGATTACTATCGCGCCGGGACTTACCACAAGCATCACTGCTGACCTGCTCCGTCCGACAAATAGTACGTTTCTCTTTACGCCGTCATTGTCATTCAAAATAAACGACATGCTGACGCTTACCTTTTCATCGACGTCACAGAACTCGGTGCTCTATCGCTATTTTCAAAATGCGCTCGGCGCCTCTGGACGGATTCCCGGCGAAGAGAATATGTTTATCGACCTCATCAATTCGTTTCGGTTCGACAATGAACAGCTCAGAAAAAATTCGGGATTCAAACTCAAGAGCCTCAACCTCACACTCACACACGATCTGCATGACTGGGATTTCAATTTACATTTCCGGTTGGAACCGCGGCTCGTGACGGAGGCGGGTATCCAACGGTACGATTTCAGTCCCTATCTGTCGCTCTCCGTTGTCTGGCGTCCTATGGAAAGCATGAAAACAGAAATTCGGGACAATTACGGTACCTGGCAGCTCAACCCCTAGGATTAACAACTTGACAAAACTGTACAGCTGTTTACAATTATAGTGGTGGATTCTGCGTATACAATAGTCGTGCCGGACACGCGTATCCTTGCAGCTGTGTGTGGCACGAATGACAGCAACCTGCGTCTCATAGAGGAGCACCTTGGTGTTCCGGTCTATTCGCGGGGCAATGAGCTTTCTATATATGACGGCGGGCGGGAGCTTCAGGAACGGTTTCGCTTTATTATCGATCGGGTTGTTGATGAAATCCGCGATGGTGAAGCAGGTGCGTCAGAGGTGCTCGCCTCGGTATTGAACGGTGGCATCCGGTCGGCGGCGGACAACTTCGCGATTTTTGTACCCGGTGCGATGCGTACCATTTATCCGCGGACGCAGAATCAGGCGCGTTATGTGTCGCTGCTTCGCTCGCGCGATGTTGTGATATGCACGGGAGCAGCTGGCAGCGGAAAGACATTTCTTGCGGTGCTCGAAGCGTTGCGCCTCGTGCTTACGCATCAGCGCTCTCGTCTTATCCTGACGCGTCCGGTTGTGGAGGCAGGAGAAAGTCTCGGCTATCTGCCGGGTGACTTTGAGCAGAAGATTACGCCGTATGTAAAACCGCTCATCGATGCGTTGGAATCCGTGGTGTCGCACGCGGTGGTGCGTAAGTTGCTGGCGGCAGGGGTGATAGAGATAGCACCGCTCGCATATATGCGCGGGAGGACGTTGTCCGACAGTGTCGTGGTGCTCGATGAAGCGCAGAACGCTACGCCGCGTCAGATGAAGCTTTTTCTGACGCGCATGGGAGAACAGACGAACGTGTTTATTACTGGCGATGTAACGCAGATCGATTTGCCGCGGCACATTCCCTCTGGACTGGTGCATGCGCTTCGCGTGCTGCGTCCTATAGCGGAAATCGGTGTAATGACGTTGACGGCGGAGGACGTAGCGCGTCATCCGCTCGTAAGGAAGATAGTACAGGCATATGAATATGAAGAAACAAAAATCGACTGAGCGAACTGGTGACGGGAATACGTTTTTTGTGCGCGCGGGTTCGTGGATAGTTGTACACTGGCAGGAGATTGTACTTTTTGTGCTTTCGGTTGCCGCAGTGACGGCAGTGAATTTTTTTTCTGTCGCGATGAATCAAACAGTGGCGGCATTTCGCATCACTGACTTTGAAGTTGGGCAGATTGCAGACCGCACGATTGTTGCGCACAAAACGCTGCATGCCGACATTGAGCATCCAGTGACAGTCATCGACGGAGAAAAAGTAATCCGGAAAGGATTCCCGATTACCGAAGAACAATTCGCTAAACTGCGCAAGATGACGGAGTCGCCGGCATATTTCGACAGCCGTTCGTTTGCAGACAGTGAGCTGTTCTTGCTCGTACTCGCCGTGCTGTGGTTGCTGCTCATTGTATATGTGCCGTACGGACGCCCTATACAGATTCGAGAAATTATATTGCAAGTGGTTTTCTTTTTACTGCTGTACGGCGCGGCAGCGTTCGGGACTAAAGTAGAGGTGTTCACCTCTCCGTTTCTGGTGCTCGTGATCATACCGACGGCACTGTGTGCGTTTTTGATAACGATTCTCTACGGACAGCTACCGGCGATCCTCTTTTCGTTTATCAGTGCGCTCGGTGTGTTCAACGCGATTTTCTGGGAGCCGGTGCCGTTTTTGTTTACGTTGTGTTCGAGCCTGTCTGCAGTGTGGATTGTGCGCAAAATTGAACGGCGAATCGATTTAGTGGTTGCGGCGCTCGTGATGGCGCTCCTGAACGGCACCTTCGTCATTTTGCTCGATGTGATTTTTAATCACGGCTTCAGCAGGATAGCGCTGTCGATTGGCGGGGTGGCGTGTAACGGCTTTCTTTCTGGTATTTTGACGCTCGGCCTTTTGACACCCCTGGAACTGCTGCTCAATACGGCGTCGGTGTTCCGTCTGATGGATTTGAGCGATCTCAACGTGCCGATTATGCGGAAAATGCTCGTGATGGCCGGCGGTACCTACAACCATTCGTTGATGGTGGCGCAGCTGGCAGAAGGAGCGTGCCGGGAAATCGGCGCCAATCCGCTCATCGCACGTGTCGGTGGCTATTATCACGATATCGGCAAAATCGACCAGAGCGAATATTTCGTTGAAAACCAAAGCCAGATGGGTGGCATCAACAAACATCAAGACATCAATCCGTCGCTTTCGGTGTCGATTATAAAGAGCCATGTCAAAAAAGGCGTTGAGATGGGGCATCAACTCCGTCTCCCGCAGCCGATTATCGACATCATCGCTGAACACCACGGCAACAGTGTGATTACGTATTTCTACACCGAGATGAAAAAAAAAGACCCCTCGGTGCGGCCGGAAGATTTTTCGTATCCCGGCATTCCGCCGACAACACGGGAGTCCGGCATCGTCATGCTGGCCGACACGGTTGAATCTGCATGCCACACGCTGGACAATCCGACGGCGGTACGCCTTGAAAAATTTATTCAGACGCTCATTGACGGAAAGATTGAACACAATCAAATGGACAACTCGGCGCTCACCTACAGCGACGTAGCGAAAGCGAAAGCTGCGTTCGTGCAGATATTAACTGGTTACTATCACAACCGCATCAAGTATCAGGACCAAAAAGATCCCGACGATATTGCTACAGCAGAAACGACCGGTGCGGACCAGCGACAAGAAACGGGCGCGGCACAGGATACAGTCGATGGCTAACTCTTTTTTAGTGTCTGTGCACGAATCGTTTCCGCAGCCGCTGTGGCTAGACCGTGTGGCGCCGTTTTTACAGTCCGTTATGGATATCTTGCAGTACGACGGAGAGGAGATATCGGTGCTGTTCTGTTCGGATACATTTATGGCGGAGATGAACGGCACATACCGTAACAGCAGCGGGCCAACGGATATTTTATCTTTTGAAGACGGCGGCACGTACATCGATGCATGCGGGACGGCGTGGACTTGTGCGGGAGATCTCCTTATCAGCATGGAGTCGGTTGAAAGAAATGCGTCGTATTTTTTGACTGATCCCGACACTGAATTGAAGCGCGTGCTCATTCATGGTATATTGCATTTGAACGGTATGGATCACGGGACGGAACACATCGGGCACAGTGAGGTGCCGCAGAGCGATATGCTTCTGTTGCAGGAACGGACGCTTGCCGCTTGTGTGAATACACATATCATCGATGGAGTGTAAATAAAAGGCGAATGGGACTATTTGGACAAAAGAAGGAATCTCCTTCGGACGATGATGCGCTCAACCGGGAGCAGCAGAAAATCATCAATGAAGAAAAGCGGAACATGATCCGTGGTATTGAAGATTTATCGAATACGGCAGTAAAAGAAGTGATGATTCCACGCATCGATGCAGATTTTATTTCTGTCGATATGCCGCAGGAAAAACTTTTAGAAAAAATTGCCACGAGCGGTCATTCTCGTTTTCCGGTCTATCGTGATTCGGTTGATAATGTAATCGGTGTGCTATACGTCAAAGATTTGATTCATCTGCTGTCTGCCCATCAGGTTGTGGATGTGGAAAAGAATATCCGCACGGCATATTTTGTGCCGGAGTCAAAACGCATTGACACATTGCTCCGCGAATTTAAACGGCGACATCTGCACATGGCAATCGCAATAGACGAGTACGGGGGGGTATCTGGTATCGTGACGATGGAAGACATCATCGAAGAAATCGTCGGCGATATTCAGGATGAATTTGACAACGAGCGCGAAGATATATTGAACCTCGGTCAAAACAGCTGGTTGTGTGATGCGCGGGTGAATTTGGATGATTTAAATGAAACGGTCAATTCGAATTTTCCCACCGAAGATTTTGATTCACTCGGCGGCTTTGTTTTTGATCTGTTTGGGAAAGTGCCGGTGAAATACGAAAAAGTTTCGTGGAATGACTATGACTTTATTGTTCAAGACATGGAAGGACACCGCATCAATATGATAAAGGTTATTTTTCATGGTGACCGGACAAATGGAGCGGAAAAGCGCGATGAAAAAGAGTAGGGTGGTACTGGGTGCTGTTTTTTTTGTGTGCCTTTTTTCTGTGACAGCACAATCGGCTGCGGCGCTGTATGAACGGGGTATTGCAGCGGAAGGGCGGGAAGACTGGTATACAGCCACCCAGTATTTTATTGAAGCGACTACTATCAATCCATCGTATGGAGACGCGTGGTTCCATTTGGCGGAATGCGCCTATCATCTGGAACAGTACGATGTGGCACTGTCGTATCTTGAGTCGGCGGAAAAATTGCAGCGAAATAATACAGCACTATACAATCTCCGCGGACTTTCATACATCGCGCTCGGTCGAACGGCAGATGCCCGCGTTGTTTTTACCGATGTTTTATCGCGAGCACCCAATGACGTTGACGCACGCTTTGGGCTTGCAGAGCTCGACCTGCTTGAAGGAAAGATGAACAGTGCGGAACAGTTGTATCGCGAGGCGTTGAGTCGTCAGGCGACCAATCGCAAGGCACTGCTGTCGCTCGCACTTGTGTCTGCAGCGCTCAATCAGCCGGAACAAGCACAGCAGTATATGAATCAGGCACTGCGCTACTATTCTGGCGACGCTACGGTGCATTACCTTGCCGCATGTCTTGCTTCTCTGTCTGGTGACTATGTGCAAGCCGAGCGGCAGGCGCGCGTGGCGGTTGAGGTGAACGGCTCTTATGATCAGGCATATGCGCTTTTGGCATCGGTGCTCTACGTGCAGGGGAAATACCGCGAGGCGGAAGACATCTGCGATTTTCGCATCGGGACGAACCGGCTGCACGGCGATGCGTGGTATTTGAAGGGGCTGTCGCTGTATCGGCAGGGAAAAATCGACGGGGCAATCACGACGTGGTCGGCGGGGCTTGTGGTTGTGCCAGATGATGAAGTCATGCGCGCCGCCCTTGAGCTGACGGTGAACGAATCGCTTCCTATAGAAGACGCGCGGCGGCCA
>JAFUFE010000024.1 GCA_017470085.1 Treponema sp. | reverse complement strand
ATCGATTGCCTTCGCTCAGAAAAACTGTGTGTCTGACGGGCGGTGTGATTTTTCGGTAAGCAATGATTTTTGCAGCGGGCGTGCCGTTTTGTGTGTTCGCACCGGACTGTAAAATGGTTATGAGGTGCGCCGTGCCGCCGGTGCGGCATGGGTGGTGTGAATTTTTAGGTAGGAGCAGAACATGTCAAAGGCACATCGTGGTGCAGGTATACGTAATGTGGCGTCTCGCGGGCGTGGTGAGTGTCCGCTCTGCAAAAGGAGCGCTGTGAAGGTGCTCTACGAACAAGAGATTGACGGTCAGAAGGTAAAGGTGTGTAAGATTTGCAATGCGGCATTAAAAAATAAGGCGCGTAAGGAAAAGCCGGTAGCAACGCCGAGCGCTGCGTCAGAAGCTGCATCCGTATCGGAAAGTGCGGAATAGTTTTCTTTTGAATTTTGGGTTAACGCCGCCTGCTGAAAACGGGCGGCATTATTTTTAAATAGTACAAAAGATATTTACTCATATTTCATTTTTTGCTATAGTAGCACCGTTACCGAATATAGTGCGATGCTGTTTTCTGTAGTTGCATCATCAGAGGGAAAATCTGCGGATAAATGCAGCAAATAGAGACCGAAGCGGTATGTTCGGTGCAGGGTACAATAGAGCGGACTGTTTTGTTCGTTGCGTCGGTTGTTTCTGAAACGGGTATGCTATACGTTGTTGGATTGTACGGCGCAGACGGTACATTGCCGTGTGTTGTACCCCCGGAGTTATCGATAGGGCTTTTTTGAACGGTGTCCGATTTTGAAGCAGCGGCCATCGTTCAAAATGAAAGCGCTGTTTCGGGTGGTATACTATTATTTTATAGGAGACGTAAATATGAAGAAAATGGTTCGGGTAGGAATCGGCGTTCTGGCGACATTTTTTGTTGCGGGATTGGTCGGGTGCACGCAACAGGATGAAAATACGATTCGTTTCGGCGGTGTTTTTTCATTGACGGGAAGCTATGCGTTTTACGGTGCAGAGTGTAAAAACGGTGTGGATTTGGCAATTCAGGAAATCAATGCTGCCGGCGGCATTAATGGTAAGCAGGTGGTGCTCATCAGTGAAGATGATGAAGGAAATCCTGATAAAGCAGTCAACGCGTTTAAAAAGCTGACAACGCGCGACAGGGTGAAAATCGTCATCGGTTCGCTCGTCTCTGGTTGTACGCAGCCGCTGACGACACTTGCACAAGCAGGTGGCATTGTGCAGATGGCACCTGCCGCAACCGCGCCGGCAATTACGGATGCTGGCAACTATATCTTCCGTGCGTGTTTTATCGATCCGTTTCAGGGGACGGTCGGCGGTCGCTTTGCACGGGAAACACTCGGTGTGCAGCGGGCGGCGGTGCTCTATGATCCGGGCAATGATTATTCAGTCGGTCTGCAGGAAAACTTTGTGGCGGCGTTTACAGCGGGCGGCGGAGAAATCGTGGCCTTTGAATCGTACGCCACGGGGGATATTGACTTTAATGCGCAAATCACCAAAATAAAGGGGGCAGCGCCCGATGTAGTGTATGTGCCTGACTACTACGATGTGGTGGCGCTCATTGCCCGCCAGCTCCGTGCACAGGGCGTACTGGTGCCGATGGTAGGTGCAGACGGCTGGGACGGCTTAATCGGTTTGATTGGAGAGAACGGCGGCGATGAAGTGCTGAATAGCTTTTATTCAAACCACTATGCGGTTGATTCGACGGAGCCGGAAGTCGCTCAGTTTGTTCGCGCTTTTCGTGAGAAGTACAACAAAGCGCCGAACTCTTTTGCCGCGCTGGGATATGACAGCGTATATCTGCTGCGCGATGCAATCGACCGTGCGGGAACGGCAGAACCTGCGGCAGTCCGCGATGCACTTGAAGCGACTGACGGACGATATGTTACCGGGAATTTGACGTTTGATGCGCATCATAATCCGATTAAATCTGCGGTGATGCTTGAGCTGGTGCGGAATGCGGACGGGCAGCTGGTGACTTCGTATAAAACGACAGTGAATCCGTAAGCTGCAATTTTTTGCTTTTAGGTTTCAAAGGCACTTGTCAGCATTCGCGGCAAGTGCTTTTTTTTGGAGAACGGTTATGGCGCTTTTTTTTCAACAGGTGATCAACGGGCTTTCGCTCGGGAGCATCTATGCGCTCATTGCGCTCGGATACACGATGGTGTACGGTATCGTAAAGCTCATCAACTTTGCCCACGGCGACGTAGTGATGATGGGCGCCTATGCTGGCTATTTTGTGCTCATGGCGCTGGGGACGGGCGCGTTGGGCATGACGCTTGCCTTTGTAGCGGCCATGGCGTTCTGCGCGGTACTGTCGCTGGCGATTGAGCGCTTTGCATACCGGCCGCTCAGAAACGCGCCGCGCCTCAATTCGCTTATCACCGCGATTGCCGTGGAACTGATTCTTCAAAACGTAATGCGGGTGCTGCCGTTTGTGGGGCCTGACCCGCGTCCGTTCCCGACGATTGAAACGAAAAATTTTTCGTTTCAATCGGTTTCCATTTCTAACATACAGCTTATTGTCATTGCAGCGGGCGCGGCGCTTATGATACTGCTCAACTTCGTGGTGAATCGTACACGTACCGGTAAAGCGATGCAGGCCGTATCGTTCGATCTTGAGGCGGCGAGTTTAATGGGCATCAACGTGAATCGCACCATTGCGATTACATTTGTAATCGGTTCGATGCTCGCCGGCGCGGGGGGTGTTTTATACGCCACTGCTTATCCGCAGATTAATCCGATGATGGGCTACATGCCGGGATTGAAGGCGTTTATCGCAGCGGTACTTGGCGGTATCGGTTCGATTCCCGGCGCAATGCTCGGGGGGGTGATTTTGGGAATCGCAGAAACGCTGACCAAAGGCTACGGACCGTCGCAATATGCAGATGCAATTTCATTTGCAATTTTGATTTTTATCCTGCTGGTAAAACCAACAGGAATTTTTGGTTCCCGGCGGACGGTAAAAGTATGAACGAATATGCATCGGACAGGTTGCATACGTATGGAGTGCCAACGATGAACAATAAAACTGTGCGCTCGCTGCTTATCCTCGGAAGCGTTGCCATAGCGGCCATTATTATCCCGACAGTGCTCATTAAGGTACACATAATCGATGAATATACGGCGCGCATCTGTACGCTCGGCGGCATCAATGCGATTATGGCGTTGAGCATAAACATTATCTGCGGTATCACCGGGCAACTTTCACTCGGACAGGCGGGGTTTATGGCGATTGGTGCGTATGCAACGATTCTGTTTTCGAGCGTGGTAGAGATTCCTCTGCCGGTGAGCGTGGTACTTGCGGGACTGGTAACGGCGCTGTTTGGCGTTCTTATCGGTTTTCCAACGTTGAAACTTGAAGGAGATTATCTGGCGATTGTAACGCTCGGCTTTGGAGAAATCATCCGCGTGGTGCTTTTGAATCTGCGTTCACTCACCGGCGGAGCGAACGGCAAACAGTTCGTGACGGCGTTGACATTGACACCGTGGCTGGCGTACGTAGTGATTATCGGGACGTTGGTACTGCTGATTGTGCTCACGCAAAATTTTGTACGCTCAACGTATGGCCGCGCGATTCTTGCCGTGCGCGAAGATGAGGTCGCCGCGTATGCCTGCGGCATCAGCGTGTTTAAATACAAAATGATAGGATTTGTCATTGCGTCGTTTGTTGCCGGGATTGGCGGCGGATTGTACGCGCCGGTTAATGGATTCGTAAAGCCTGATGTTGCGTCGTTTACGCGGAGCATCGATTATTTAATTTTTGTGGTGCTCGGTGGCATGGGTTCAACGACTGGCAGCGTGCTTGCTTCGTTTGTGCTGACGTACATACAGGAGTTTTTGCGTTTTTTGCAAAATTATCGTCTGCTCATTTATCCCGTCATTTTGATTATCGTGATGATTTTCCGACCGCAGGGGCTGCTCGGCATGAAAGAGCTGTCATTCGTGCGTCTGTTTGACCGCGCCGTTGCTCGATTGTCGCGGAAAAAATCGAGCGGGGGGAAACATGTCTAACGACACAAGAAACATCGTGCTTCAAGCGTCAGATATATCCATCGTGTTTGGCGGTCTCTGTGCGGTGAGCAGCTTTAGCGGTACGCTTTACGAAAATGAGCTGGTGGGTTTAATAGGACCAAACGGCGCTGGCAAGACGACGCTCTTTAATTTGTTCAGCGGCATATATGCGCCAACTGCGGGACAGATTACATTTTGGGACAGAAACGGCGGTATGCACCTGCTCAAAAAGGAAACCCCTGCGACGCTCAATAAGTTTGGTATTGCACGAACGTTTCAAAATATTCGGTTGTTCGGTAACCTTTCTGTGGGTGACAATGTGCGCGTCGCCTTGCATGCATCTCGCACGGTGAACCCGCTTGACGTGCTCATTCGCACTGGGCGCTATCGCCGTGATGAACAGCTGATGACGGAGAAGATGCGACACTTGTTAGGCTTGTTCCACATTGCGGATAAAGAAAACGAGCGCGCACACAATCTGCCGTACGGTGAACAGCGCAAATTGGAAATCGTTCGGGCACTGGCTTCCCGTCCGCGGCTGCTGTTGCTTGATGAACCCGCTGCCGGTATGAATCCGCAGGAAACCGAAGATTTAATGCGACTGATCAATTTTATCCGCACGGAGTTTTCACTGACGATTTTATTGATTGAACACGACATGAAATTGGTGATGGGAATCTGCGAACGCATTATGGTGCTTGATTATGGACGCGTAATAGCATCCGGTACGCCGGACGAAATTAAATCGCATCCGCAGGTCATAAAGGCGTATCTTGGAGAAATCGATGAATGAGCTGTTGGCGGTAAAAGATTTGGCGGTTTCCTATGGTGCCATAAAAGCGGTACGCGGCATTTCTTTTTGTGTTTCTGAAGGTGAAATAATTACGCTCATTGGGTCAAACGGTGCCGGAAAGACCACTACGCTGCACGCGCTATCGAATATCGTGAAAAAAGCGGGCGGACACGTGCTGTTTTCCGGTGAAGACATAACAACTATGAGCCCCGATAAAATCGTGCGGAAACGGTTGATTCACGTGCCGGAAGGACGGCGTATTTTTCAAAATCTTTCGGTACGGGAGAACCTTCAGCTCGGCGCATTTTTACGGCGGGATAAAGCCGGCATAAAACGCGATGTAGAAAAAGTGTTTGTATTGTTTCCGCGCCTAAAAGAGCGCATTCGCCAAAATGCCGGAACATTGAGCGGCGGTGAACAACAGATGCTTGCCATGGCACGCGCGCTTATGGCGGAGCCGAAACTGCTGTTGCTTGATGAGCCGTCTATGGGGCTCGCACCGATTTTAGTCGATGAAATTTTTTCTATTATCCAAAAAATCAATGCGGCGGGCACCACCGTTTTGCTGGTGGAGCAAAATGCGTTTCGGGCGCTGCACATCGCGCACCGGGCGTATGTACTTGAAACGGGAACGATTACTAAAAGCGGCGCGGCAGCGGATTTGATTGCCGATCCTGCGGTAAAAGCTGCATATCTGGGCGGATAACGCTGCAGTGTGGTATACTTATTTTTCGGCGGAGGGTATATATGACAGTAAAAAGCGTAATGACAAAAAATCCGCTTTCGGTTTCTCCGGAGACGAGCGTGACGGATGCAAAGGCGTTGATGCTCAAAAAAGACATCAGCAAATTGCCCGTGCTGGATAAGGATGGCCGGCTCGTCGGCATTATTACCAAGAACGATTTGCTCAAAGCCGGGCCGTCCGATGCTACAACGCTCGATATGTTTGAAATCGGCTATCTGCTGTCAAAACTGACGGTTTCAAAAGTGATGACAAAAAACGTCGTCAGCGTGACGGAGGATGAAGTCGTCGAGGAAGCGGCACGCATTATGGTAGATAATCAAATCGGCTGTGTACCGGTGATGAACGGCAATCTGCTGATTGGCATTGTAACGGAAAGCGATCTGTTTCATATGTTTATCGATATGTTTGGTGCACGCTACGCTGGCGTTCGAGTAACGGTGCTGGTAACAAATCGTCAGGGCGTGCTTGCGCGTATGGCGCAAAAAATAGCGGATGCGGAGAGCAACATCATCTCTATTGTAACACGCGATGCTGCCGACGGGAAAAAATATGTAACGATAAAAGCAACGGACATTACCATTGACCGGATGAAAGCGATTACCGATGATTGCGGCGCGACGGTGGAAGACATTCGCATGGTGCATGCGGCAGAGTAATAAAATACCGCGTATAACGCGTAACGCATCTAACCGGTGCGTGCCAGCACGGAGCCCCGGTGCCGTATGACCGCAGAAAACGGTAGTGCATCTCTGTGGAGACGCCCTCCAGCGTGTGACCAATATCGCGCGGCGTCCTGTGATACGGTTAAGTGCTGACGCGCAGCCTGCAATGAAAACTGTCTTTAATAACGGCATCCAGCTGTTCATGGATGCATTCGTAGTTATAGTGCATGCCGTCAAGCGAAAGAGCAAGTTCATCGCATTCTTGAATGGCTTCATCCGGATGTATTTCAATCATTTCAATGATGCGCGCTACATGGCTATAGATCTGTGAGATTGTCACAAGTTCCTGTTGCGGATATTTTTCAAGTGCCATATTGGTTTTATCGATTTGGAAGACGAGCGAGTTCACTTGACTGTACAGTTCAAGCGCATCGTGCCGCACTGCCGTAAGCGGAAAATCGGCAAAGTGATTATACCGTGACCGTACAGCCGCGGCGTGCGTTGCAATCCGTGTGCAGAGCGCTTCCCGTTCCTGCTGTGACAAAACGTATCCATTGGGAATAATGCACGCAATAACACCATCTGCAGTGTATTTTTTTTCCGCCAAATGGTCTTTGATGCTCGCATCGATGAGAAAGTCGGTTACAAAAAAATTTGCGGATACGGTAGTGTCGTCCGGCATGTCGGAGAATGTATTCCATGACCCGATGGCAGGAACGCTCTCGCCGCGCCGCCACAGTCGTGTTTCAATGCCGTATTGCTCTGCGCTGATTTTCTGCGAATCCATCAAAAGCTCTTCGACGGAACCACAGTCAGGAACGCACAGTGCGGCGGCATTTTCTAAAAAAACCAGCGCAAGCTGTTCTTCAATAGACGCGCACGGTCCGGCGCGGTCAAAGCTGATTTCAAGTGCTCGTTCAAGTGCGCCGTACCAATCGTTCCGCCGCACGTCGGTACGCTTGAGTTGCCGACCGGCCGGTCGGATAATCGGCTCCACGTCTATAATGCCGGCGTTCCAATCTGCAACGCGGCAGAGGAGCCGGTCGCCCACCTTAAAGCCATATCTAGTTATCAGCGATTTAAGCGAAACGCCCGTCAGCTTTACTTTCGGTGGCAACAGAAATTCGTTGTCGATAAGCGAAACGCCGTTGTTCGCCGGGTCGGCGACAATGTATTGCGGAGAAAATTCGTCTCCGTATAAAAAATAATACGATTCTGCCGCACTGCTGTTGAGCTCCACAACTTTGCGCGGCAATTCCTGTCCGTTCAGGAAAAAACGGAGTGATGAACTCAGTTCGTCGGGATCGACGAATGGCATACAGCGATGTCCGGGAAACAGTACCTGTTCCGCGAGCTCAAGCGCAGTCGGTTTGATGCTGAAATAGCGCCCGGTAAACACGCCCGCCCGCGTTATGTAGCGCCCGTTCGTGAGCGCAAAGACGTTTGCGTTCATGTCAAGAAAGGTTTCGCATTCATCATAATCCGCCGCTATACCGAGTTGGCGGACCGTCCGAGTGAACTCTTTTACAGAAAATAACGACAGACACGTACGGAGATAGCGATTCATCAGCTGTTCGGCGAACAGTTCCATACTATAAAAGATAACGTACTCTGCTTGAGAATTCAAGCGGGAACCCGTATTCTGCGCCAGAACGCGGAACAGCTGTTCCGGATGGTGAGAAGGTAATGCAACAGCTGCGAGCCCTGCTGTTGCACTCGTCGGTGAATTTGAACGGATGTTTTGGGGACGGAACGGATGCGGAAAACCAGCTTTCCGTGGTTTCATTTCGGCACGGCGCTGCGCTTGGGCCGAAACGGCTGCCGCCGCCACTCCAATCTGGCGTAAGATGCAGCGGCAGTGGAACGAGCCGTTCAGAAATATATCTGTGTGGCGCTGTTTTGCACGCTCTGGCCGCGCGTTACACAGCTGGTTTTTTTTTCCGCGACCGCAGATACGTTCCCACCAGCACGCCGCCGCCGCCGAGTATCATTAAAAAGCAGAGCACCTGTCCGGTTGAAATATTGAGGAGCGATGTATTCAGGTAAATCGGCGCTCCTGCATCGGCAGCGATGCGGTAACCGAGGTCTGCATCCGGTTCGCGGAAATATTCAATAAAAAACCGGAACGTTCCATACCCGATTGTGTACAGCCCCGACAGCATACCGTCCCATTTTTTGTGCTTTCGGAGCGCCCACAAAATCGCCCACAGCACCACGCCTTCAAAGAACGCTTCGTACAGTTGGCTCGGGTGCCGCGGCAGATTGACAAGGTGTGTTCCTTCGGGAATGGCCATCCCGATTTTTGCGGCAAATTCCTGAACCCATTCAAACGAGGTTGAAAATCGTTCGGCGTACGGAAACAGCATTCCCCAGGGCATGGTGGTGATGCGCCCGTACAGCTCACCGTTCAAAAAATTGCCGAGCCGTCCGAAAGTGTAGCCGAGCGGGATGGCCGCGACCATGGCGTCAATCCATTTAAACAGCGGCTGTTTGTGACGGCGGCACCAGATGATCATACCGGCCAATCCACCGATGAATCCGCCGTGATATGACATGCCGGCAAGTCCTGTAAACTGCCCGGTGTTCACGTCGAACGGCCAAAAAATGAGCCACGGCTTTTCGCGGTACAAGCCATTTGTATCGTATATGAGCGTGGAAAATATTCGCGCACCGATGATTAAAAAGACAATCCCCGTCGCAATGAAGCTGAAGATATCGTCTTCGGTTGCGGTGTATGTAGAAGAGTTGAGCGCCCCTTCTGTGAGTTCTTTTTTTAAAAGAAAAAACGCGGTGCTGAACGCAAAGACATACATAAGTCCGTACCAGCGGAGCAAGCCGAGCACCGGAACACCCGGAAAAATTTCCGGATGCAACCATGACGGATACGGTATGAAGAGAGGGGTGAATGTCATATTTTGAATCCTTGTTGGGCGGCTTTTACGAGCTTTGATTTCAAAAGAATGTTCTCTTTTTTCAGTTGCGTCAATTCATACTGCTGAGCACGGATCACTTCTGCAAGTTCACCGATTGACAGTGTGCCGCTCCCCACCAAATCGTTGATGCCCGACATGCGGAACGCAAAGCTGTCAGAGGCTTCTTCTTCTGCCATCTGAAATGAAAAGTCGGTGTCCGTTTCAACCGGAACATAAGCGGCATCCCATGACCGGGTTTCTGCGGACATAACTTTTTCTGCAATGCGATAAATCGCTTGAGAGAGCACCGACTGCGGCTTATACTTGATAATCGGCAGCCGCGATGACAGCGCCTTATCCTGCAGCATGTCTCGGTAAATCACCCCCAGATGCTCGATTTCTAGTCCGAGGTACTGTGTGCAGGAATGTCGGATACGCTGTGCACGGTCGGCATCTTTTGGGTCGTCAATCATATTGATGACCAGCCGCGGCCGCAGCTGCGCCATGCGGTTTTCAAACAGCGCGGTGTTCTGCGGGTCTACCCCGTGCAGCGTTTCAACCAGTTCGGGGATGTACAGCTTTTGCATGGTCGCGGCGTCTTTGCGGAGCTCTTCCAACTTGGCGAATCCCGGTGTGCCGCGTTTGAATGTGGTATAGAGCAGACGGAATACGGCATTTTTCAAGAAAAGGTAGCCGTTGAGCGTCGCGGTAACCGTCGGCGCGCTCACAATGATGCCCTGCGGTGATAACAAAAACAGGTCAAGGATAATCCGATGCGTGCCTGCGCCTAAATCGATGATGACGTAATCCGCGTCTATCGCAGACAGGCATTTGATGAGCTTTTTAACTTGAAACGTTTTCAGTGCTGTCAATCCGGGAATCTGTGAGTCGCCGGCGATAAAGCGCACATTTTTATAATCGGTTGGGGCGATGATTTCATCAAAATCGGTTTTTTCTGTTACCCAGGTGCCGATGCTTACGCCGGAAAGCTGCTGCCCGAGAACCAGATGCAGGTTCGAGGCGCCTAAATCGAGGTCTGCCAGAACAACGCGTTTGTCAGCTTGTCCAAGGGCGATTGCAAGATTTGCAGACAGAAGGCTTTTCCCCACGCCGCCTTTTCCGCTCGCAATAGGAATAAGTTGCATATATAAAGGATAACACACTTCGCCGATTTACACAACGTGCAAAATATATCCTATTCACTTGTGGTTTTTTGCATTATGCGGTATACTTAACGCCGTGGCCACGTTATATATCGTCGGAACGCCGATTGGCAATCTGGGGGATATTACGTTCCGGGCAGTGGAAACGCTTCGGAAAGTGGATATGGTTGCGGCGGAAGACACGCGCCGTACGCGGGAGCTTTTGGCGCATTTCGATATCCATAAGCCGTTGATTTCGTGCCGCGCACAGAATGAACGGCAGGCCGCTCGCGACATCGTCCGGCTCCTTGAGAGCGGACAGTCTGTGGCGTATACGAGCGATGCCGGTACGCCGGGAGTGAGCGATCCGGGTGCGGTGCTTGTCGGGGCAGCACGGGCGGCAGGGCATCACGTGGTGCCGATTCCCGGTCCGTCTGCGCTGACGGCGCTGATGAGCGTGGCGGGTGCTGCCGGCAAAACGCTGATATTTGAAGGCTTTGTATCGCCGTCACCGGGCAAGCGATATCGGCGCTTACAGGAACTGTTTGCCCTCCGTGCTGCATTCGTGCTCTATGAGTCGCCGTTCCGCATTGTAAAGCTTTTAGCGGATGCGGCCGATATTGAAAGCAGCCGCTGTGCCGTTATCGGCAGGGAGTTGACGAAACTGCACGAAGAAATTATAACGGGGACGGTGGCCGAGCTGCGTGACGATTTTGCCGCGCGCGCTACCATAAAAGGCGAGTGTACCGTCTTATTTTGTGAGCAAAAGGCTTAAGCTTTGTGCCGTATATGCCGATACTGAAAATGTAGAGGGGTAGGATGGAATGATGATAGATAAGATTGGAGGCATTAATCCTCTCAACAACGTACAGAAGTCCCGTCAAATTGAAGAAAAAGAACGGGTCGGTTTAGGACATGATTCGATTACTGTTTCAAGTGAAGCAAAAGAAATGGCGGAAGCCTATTACTTGAAGCAGGTTGCGGCGGAAACTCCTGACGTGCGCACTGATCGGGTGGCAGCGGTAAAGGAAAAAATCAAAGATCCGTCATATTTAAATAACGCGGTTATTCAAGCCACGGCTGACCGTATTCTGGACGCATACGGACTGTAGGCGGTGTACTCTTATAACGGTTGTTTCTGAAAAAAGACGGAGCACGTTCCGTCTTTTTTTTGTTTTTAAGAGACCGTCCGACAGACAGCATTCCCGCGGTGTGCCATTTGTGACAGCGTGCTGCAGCGTATAGACAGATGATTTTATAGAAGGAGCGCTATGGCTGATTTTATATTTCGTATTTCTCCGAATATCGTGATTGGCTCGTATACATTGTCCAGACTCGGACAGTTTGCGCGTGAACATGGTTCAAAGTTTATGGTCATTATGGATCCTATCCTAAAAGAAGTGAACACGGCGCACAAAATTCTTGAGCCACTCACCGACCGGAAAATAGATTTCTTTGTCTATGATGAAATCGCTGACGGCACAACAACATCGGTGATTGAACGGGCGCTGTCGCTGGCACGGCAAAGCCACATTCACGGCATTATCGCTGCTGGCGGTGGAAAGGCGATTCATGTGGGGCAAGTGCTCTCTGCGCTGTATCATGAAAATCACGCTGTCTACGACTATATAGACGGCGCCGTTCCGACGACTGCATCACTGCCGTTGATCTGTGTGCCGTCTACGATTCGGGAAATTTTTATGTATTCTCCGTTTGTACCCGTTATTGATTCGCGGAACAATGCGGTAAAAGTGTTCCGCACACAGAGCTCCGTGTGCCGCTTGTCGCTCATTGATCCGAACTTGACGGCAACGCTCACCGAAAATCAGCACACTGCGATGGTGCTTGAAACGCTCTGTTTGGCTACGGAAGCGTATCTTTCGCAGCGTGCATCGTTTTTTAGCGACATGCTTTCCGAAAAAGCGGTGGAACTGTTGAGTTACGCGCTTGACGGTACACCGTCGCTTGAAATTGTGACGCCTGCAGAGGAGCTATTGGCGCACGGCGGATGCATGGCGTCAATAGCTATTGCAGCAAGCGCTCCGGGTATGTGCACGCTGCTGGGTATTGCAATTAACGCGCGGTTTCGTATTTCTATTTCGCTGATTACGGCAATTTTGTTCCCGCACTTTATTGAAGACGCCGGTACATATAAGACAAATCGTGTGGCGACGCTTGCGCATCTGTTTCGTGTGGTACCGCGTGAAGTGACTGGAATCGAAGCGGTAAAAACCTTTGCCGAAAATATTCGTCATCGATTGGGGAAGATGAATCTGCCGGTGCGGCTCAAAGATTTGGGTGTGCCGATTGAACAGTTGTCTCGTGCAGTGGAAGATGCGGGGCAACTCCACATGATGTCGTCATTGTCAAAGAGTATGACGAGCGACGATTTGTTTACTTTCATCAAGCAAGCGTATTAGGTGGGCAACGCTGTTTCTGTGAACAATGATTGAACCGCACAAACTATTCCAACTTGACGGTGGGCACCGACGACGGAAACTCGCGCTGACATTTGGTGCGCTGGAGCGTGATATTGCGGGCATTGCCGAAACCGGAAGCGAATATGCCTTTCCGACGCTTTCCCGCGAGGACTACGTTAAGCAGCTCGCCAAAATCGTGCTGCGCGATCCAAAAATTTCGGATGCTCATGCCGCACAGGTGCGCGCCGCATTAGCGGAAACGCCGTGCAACGAACGGCGCATCTGCAACACGGCGCGGAACGCAGTGCTCGCCATACTCGGTACTTTTCCGGCGGAGTGGGATCTTGTGATTGCGCCCCATGTGCCTGCTGGTGGAGCAGTGGCTACGGTGGCGGCGCGCCATTTTTTTCCGGGTGTCATAGTGTATGCGGAAGATATTCGCTCCCCGTTCAATGTCGGTTCGATTTTCAGGACGGCGGAAGCGCTCGGTGCGGAATCAGTGTTGCTGTCTCCGCTGTGTACCGATCCATTGCAGCCGCGCGCGCTTCGGAGCGGTATGGGCTGCATTCAGACGATGCGCTGGGAACGATGTACGCTGGATGCGCTTTCACCGGCAGTCCCGGTGTTTGCGCTTGAAACCGGCGGAATACCGATAGACGAATTTGCGTTTCCGCCGAGCGGCATCTGCATTGTTGGTTCGGAGGAACTCGGCATCAGTCCGGAAGCATTGGCGCGTGTGACGGCGGGCTGCGTGTCGATTCCGATGAAAGGACTGAAAGCATCGCTCAACGTGGGCGTTGCGTTCGGCATACTGATGCACCGGTGGGTTACGGCGATAGCGGCTGCTGCAGATAAATCGTAATGGGATGGACGTGCGACGGTCTGTTTTAGAGAGCGCGTCAACAGTTCCTGCCGCTGATACACGGCAGACCGCCTGTGTGCTGCCCGCACAGCAGTGACCGGCTACGCGTGTTTATCGGCTAGCGGCACTGAATTAAAGACGGCGCTGTCGCTTTCAAAAATTTTTGATACAAAATTATAGGAAAAATTGATATTTTTGTGGTTCATGATTGATTCGTGCGGCGGGGTCATGTATTGCTTCGTGATACGAACTGCAAGGAAATTATCTAATTCGTCGCTCGCGCGACTGGCGTATACGACCTACGGTCGTTTGCATGAGTAGAAGCTATATAACTCGCCGCTTGAGCGGCTTACGCATACGTCGCTTCGCTCCGTTTGCATGAGTAGAAATTATTTAATTCGCCGCTCACGCGGCTTGCGCATGCGCCACTTCGTGTCGTTTACTGCAAGGAAATTATCTAACTCGTCGCTCGCGCGACTGGCGTATACGACCTACGGTCGTTTGCATGAGTAGAAATTATTTAACTCGTTGCTTGCGCGGCTGGCGTATACCCCAGCGTGTGTGGCGGGTGCCGTGTTGCTGGACGACACGCCCGAATGCATTGCGTCGTGGGGAGCGTTCATTGTGCTAAAAAGGAACTAATGCGTCGGCGCGGATGTCTGCTCTTTTTGAAACGATTCGTTCAAGCGGTCAGAGATTGCCTTGAACTGCTGCTCGTTTTGAATGGCAAACAGCTGTAGCAGGAACGGGTCAACCTGATAAAAATCAATGATACCTTT
>JAFUFE010000023.1 GCA_017470085.1 Treponema sp. | reverse complement strand
GAAGGTGAACGAGGCGGTTATCAATCAGATAAAGAAATTTTCCAGCGGCTCGCTCCAGTCGGAACTTGAGGTGCGGCTTGCGGAAAAACTGTGCCAGATTGTGCCGTGCGCCGAGATGGTTCGTTTTGTAAAAAACGGCGGGGATGCGACCACTGCCGCAGTCCGCCTTGCCCGCGCGTACACAGGGCGAGACATCGTGCTGATGAGTGGCTACCACGGAATGCACGACTGGTCAATCGGCGCGAGCGAGAATTGCAAGGGCGTTCCCAAAGCCGTGCGTGAGCTGACTAAGAATTTCAAATACAACGACTTGGACGATGTAAAAGCAAAACTTGAGGAAAACAAAGGCAAAGTTGCGGCGGTGATTCTTGAGCCTATTCAGTCCAACGGCCCCAAGGACGGATACTTGCAGGCGCTTAAAGATTTGACCCATGAGTACGGCGCAGTCTTCATTTTTGACGAGGTTGTGTCGGGCTTCCGCTATGCGCTCGGCGGTGCGTCGGAGCTGTACGGCGTTACTCCTGATTTGGCGGCTTTTGGAAAGGGCATGGGAAATGGTTACGCTATTTCCGCAGTTGCCGGTAAAAAAGAACTCTTGCAGCAGATTGAGCAGGGCGTTTTCGTTTCCACCACATTCGGCGGCGACAGCGTTCCGATGGCGGCAGCCCTTGCGACAATCGAAATCCTTGAGCAGCCTGGCTTTTATACGCATATTGACACTGTCGGAACGATGATGCAAAATGGCATACAAGAATTGCTGGATATGTATTCATTGCATGGAGTACTTTCTGTAAGCGGATTGCCTGCGCATTGCGGGCTTGCATTCGAAGGACAGGGGAATCTTTCTTATCTTGATATTCAGTCGGTGTACTCTCAAACGATGATCGATAACGGCATTTTAGTATTTGCAATTTATAATTTGAGTGGAAGCCACACAGAAAAAGAAGCGCGATTATATCTTGATGCAACGGATAAGGCATTCGCACAAATCCGCACAGCGATTGATGCCGGCAGTGTGGACGGCATTTTGCGCGGCGGCAAGGTGGATCCTGTGTTCAAAAGGAATATAAAGTAAAGGAGAGGATAGTGCAAGGTGATTATGCATATAATTTAGCGACAGAACTGTTCCCCATCTGCCGTAGCATCACCGGTGATGGCGTGAGGCAAACACTAAAAATATTGCAACGAGAATTACCGGATCTTAAAATTCATGAAGTCCCAAGCGGTACGCAAGTATTTGACTGGACAGTTCCACAAGAATGGAACATCATGGATGCATGGGTAAAAGACAAGAGCGGAAAGAAAATCATCGACTTTGCAGAGTCGAACCTACATGTTATGGGATATTCTGTTCCCGTCCATAAGTCTCTTTCTCTTCTTGAATTGATGGATATAGTTTATACCGAACCTGACCAGCCGGACGTGATTCCCTATATTACGTCATATTATAAAGAACGCTACGGTTTTTGTATCTCGGAGCATCAGAAACAACAGATACTGCGTGATTATGCAACGGATGATAAGTTTGAAATCTGTGTAGACAGCACATTGAAGAACGGATCGCTTACGTATGGAGAGCTGGTAATTGGTGCATCCGTGGATAGTGTGCGTGGGGGGGGGGTATAAATGTATAGATAATTCAGAAATTTTATTTTCCACATATATCTGCCATCCGTCGCTGGCGAATAACGAGCTAAGTGGTCCGTGCCTTGCTACTGTCCTTGCAAAATGGATAAAAGAATTTCCCAAACGAAAATATTCATACCGTTTTGTGTTTATCCCTGAAACAATCGGTTCTATAACGTACTTAAGCATAAATTACAAAGAACTTCAGAAAAATGTTATTGCAGGGTTTAATCTGACTTGTGTAGGTGATGACAGAACATATTCCTACATGCCGACGGCATATGGTAATACATTGGCAGATACGGTTCTCAAAAATGTACTATCTTTTCATTATCCAGAATATAAAACCTATCCGTTTCTACGATCAGGGAGCGACGAGCGGCGGTACAATGCGCCCGGAATAGACTTGCCGATCGTGTGTTTCTGTCGTTCATTGTATGGGGAATATCCGGAGTATCATACTTCTGCAGATAACCTTTCCTTGATTTCGCCTGCCGGACTACAGGGAAGTTTTGATGTCATGCGAAAATGTATAACAGCATTAGAGTACAATAATAAATACAAGATGACCTGCCTATGTGAGCCTCAGCTTGGTAATCGTGGTCTATATCCCACTGTTTCACGGAAAGGACAATACGATGAAGTGTTGAAACTGGTAAATATGATTGCATATTTCAATGGTAAAAATGATTTGATTGATGTAAGCAATGTCATTCATGTACCTGTAGATGAGATGATTGTGAGCTTGAAAAAGCTACAGGACGCGGGACTAGTTACGGTTGGAGAATAGTTTATGGGTTTACTTTCAGACTTTGTTGATAAGATTCCGATTGATTCCGGCGATACAATTTTGTTTTCGTCAGATGTTACTCGGATCGGTCTGTGGTTTCACAAAAATCATGAACACCTTGATTTGAACGCTTTTCTTGATTTGCTTGTGGAAAAGGTCGGCTCTGATGGAACGATTCTGTTCCCAACATATAATTGGGATTTTTGCGGCGGAAAAACATTCGACTATAAAAATACGCTGTCAAAAACGGGCACTATCTCACAGGCAGCATTGCAACATTCTGGTTTTAGAAGAACACAACATCCCATTTATTCTTGGGCAGTATCAGGGAAAGACAAAGATTTTCTTTGTTCGTTAGAAAATACAGATTCATTTGGACAGGATTCTCCATTCAATTATTTATATGAAAAGCATGGAAAGAATATTATACTTGATGTTTCCATGCAGAACAGCTTTACTTTTGTTCATTATGTTGAGGAATGTGTCGGTGTCTCCTATCGTTATATAAAGAATTTTACTGCAGATTATATTGATGAGAATGGTCATAAAAATAATCGAACGTATTCAATGTATGTTCGTGCCTATGATTTAGATGCAGAAGTTAGTTTAGCTCCTATGGAGCAATATCTTATAGAAAACGGTATCGCATCTGTTGTTTCTGTAGGGCTGTCACGAATACTGTCTGTTCCGTTTGTATCTGCTTTTGATGCTATCAGAGATGATATTCTGCACAATAAGGCGCGGAAAATAGCGACATATAAAGGGCAGAATGGCTGATCTATGATGTTCTATCGCTTTGGTATTGCTTATCCCAACATAGAAGAAATTGCTCGTTTATATATAGAACAGGGGTATACAAAAGCTGATTTCGTCTATGAGCCAATTCAGAATGTATATATCGGTTTTCTTGAAAAACCATCTGGGGGGGGGTATGTAGGATATTATATTTATATAGCCGATTTCGAGTTTTTGAAGCAGGGTTGCTATGAGTCTGAACCTGCCATTTCATCACATCGGCATAGCCTGTTACGATATAAACGCCACCGCCGAGTTCTACGAGGGGCTCGGCTACACAAAATCAGAAACGACATACGATCCCATTCAAAATGTGTATATCTGCTTTCTCCACAAAGACGGCGAAGTCTGCATAGAACTTATAGCCCCCCACGACGAGACCTCTCCAATAAACAAGAACTTGCAGAAGAACGGCGTGACGCCGTATCACCTCTGCTACGAAGCAGAAAATGTGGAAGCGGTAATTGCGGAACTGAAAAAAGAAAAGTTCTTGCAGGTATCGCGCCTCGCGCCTGCCGTAGCGATGGGGAACAAACGCGTGTGCTTTTTGTTCAGCAAAGCTGTTGGCTTGATAGAATTGGTCGAAATGAGGGCGACATGATAAAAATAACCTCCGTGAAATTTTCATCACTCCAGTGTTTGCCGATGGCAAAACAGCGATTCGTTGCTGCCAGGCACCGCCGCTACCGTGGAGTTTATAAGGATGTGAGCAATGAAGTATTTTGTGTTTAGAAACAACACGATAGAATTTTTCTTTGATGAGAAAGCATGTGCGTTCTCTGGCTACGACGACATTTCCGTTGTACCCGAAGATGCCGACGGCTACATCTGGTTTTACCAGCCGCCCTACGGTGTTGTGGGCGAAAAAGACACGGAGCTGGTGCGCTCGTTTGCACAAAAGTTCGACCTTGTGTATTCACGCATTCCGACGGGAAAAGAAATGCTCGCGTTTACGCTCTGCGATAGAGGCGGAACAAATATTGTTTCAGGTGATTTTTCGTTCCGCACTGCGATAGAGGAGTTCAACACACATATCATTGAGCGGTCACGGGAAAACCGCACCATAAAGGTCGTCGATTTTTCTGACTTCGCCTCGCGTTATAAAAAATCGGAACTGATAGACTGGAAATATTATTTCACCTCGCAGCTTGCTTTTTCCGCAAAACGTGTGGCGGACTTTAAGCAGTGGTTTTCGGGAGTGCAGAGAGGGCTTGCACTTACGCGAAAGAAATGCATTGTGCTCGACCTTGATGGCACACTCTGGGGCGGCGTGCTCGGTGAGGACGGCATCGACGGCATAAAAATCGGCGGCGAGTATCCGGGAAAAGCGTTTTTGTATTTTCAGACATCGCTTGTGGAACTTTCAAAAAGCGGCGTGATTCTTGCGGTTTGCTCAAAGAACAACGAAAGCGACGTAAAGGACTGCTGGGCGAAGAATCCGTACAATATCATCACAGAGAAATACATCTCCGCGTACCGCATAAACTGGAACAACAAGGCGGACAACATGAGAGAGATTGCCGCGGAACTGAACATCGCTCTTGACAGCATGGTGTTCGTGGACGATACCCCCACCGAGCGCGAGCTGGTGCGGCAAGCACTTCCCTTGGTGACCGTTCCCGATTTCCCTGAGCAACCGTACAATCTGCCGGTCTTTGTTGATGAGCTGATTGAAAAATATTTCAAAGTGTATGTGCTCACTGATGAGGACAGACAGAAAACCGCGGCGTATCAAGCGAATGTAGCGCGCGCGAGTGAGCAGCAAAAATTCACCGACATGGATAGCTTTATAAAGAGCCTTGCGCTCAAGCTGACGATTCACCGTGCAAGCAGCATGAACATCAGGCGCATCGCGCAGATGACGCAGAAGACTAACCAATTTAATGTGACGACACGGCGATACACAGAAAATGATGTGAACGCAATGCTTTCTACCGGCGCGAACATCTGGTGTCTTTCGGTTTCGGATAGATTCGGTGACAGCGGAATCACCGGCTGCATTATTGTAAAAGACGGTGAGATTGACGAGCTGCTTTTGAGCTGTCGAATTCTGGGGAAGGGGATAGAAAAAGAATTTTTGGCACAGATACTCACCCGTCTGAAAGCGGCCTACATTCCCACCGCAAAGAACGCGCAGGTAAAGGATTTTTATGAGAACAACGGATTCACGCTCGTTTCGGAAGGTGACGGCGGAATAAAACGATATACGCTGAATCTTGTGAAATACGAGGCGAAACCTGATGACAAGTATCACGTGATGATGGAGGAACGCTAAGAAAAAACAATCGTGCATTTTTACCGTAAGGTTTGATAACATACCAATCTCGCCGCAGGGCAGCGAGGTATGGTGCTCGCTCAAACGCAATGATGAGCGGAACATCAGTTTCGAGCGTTGGTACATTGGTGTGCGTGAGCGCGCAATGAATGAGCGGGTTTTCGAGAGAAAACTCGAAGATAAAAACGCCGCTAAAAGAGTGCGGCGTTTTTAAACGTTCCTTAAAGATGTACAAGCGAGCACGTTTCAACGTGCGAGCGCGTGCAATTAGTGCGCAGTTACACGGAGTGCACGCGCACACGTATATGAGCGAGTTTCTGAAAGAAACTCGAAGATAAAATGCGTACGCTATTTCAGTACGCATTTTAAACGTTTGCCAAAGGTAGTGCAATCGGCTTTCATACCTTTTTTGCGATGCAGCTTCGAAGCGACGTTTCGAGCAGCGTCGAGGGATGAAACCCTCCGCACCAATCAAAAACATATAGTGACTGTATCGGTGCAGTACCGCTAATGAGGATTTTAGGAGGAGAATTATGGAACAGAAAGTAATTGAATTGTTAGAACGCGTCTTTGCAGATATAACGATTACCGCTGATTCTTCACAGGAAACTGTTGACACATGGGATTCCATGCATCAACTTGCTATTGCCTTTGAGATTGAAAACGACTTCGGCATCTCGCTTGACCCTGAGGAAATTATACAGTTCAAGTCTGTGAAAGAGATTGT
>JAFUFE010000022.1 GCA_017470085.1 Treponema sp. | reverse complement strand
TCATTCCGTATCTTGTGCAGCGGCTTGCGGAGCAGCGCTGAGCGCTGGCAGAGTGGAGAACGACGGCGCTTTCGGAGCGAGACTTTACGGTGCCCAAAAACCGAAGCGGTCTTTCCATCGTGAACCGTCGTCATAGACGATCATGCTGACGTAGAACGATTCAATGCGGTACGGCTCGTCGGGCGGTTCTGCTCCGTATTCGTCAAGTTCTACGAATCCTTGATATTCTTCCCCCGCTTCGACTAATTCGTCGCAGTGTACGATAACGCAGTGTGAGTCGGTGGAGAGGGAATCTTCGTCTTCGTTACAGACAAAAAACACAATCGTGAAACTTTTTACGGTCAGGGCGGCTGCATTAAAAAAGGTAAACGCAATTCACGGAGACGGTATGCCGTCAGCGTGTTCAAGAGTGGATCTGACGCTGACGGCATAGGGGGCGGACTTTACCTGTTTTACCTGCGTGGTCCGGCAACAGAGAAGGCTGCAGAGCGCAAACACACAGCTGCCGAGGGTGCATATCGTTTTTTTCATTCTGTTCCTCCAGATATCGTACCGCGGGGCACCGTCGTTGCGATTGCGATGCACCGCGTTTGTGGGATCGGCACAACACTGTTTGGCGTATGCTGTGCTTTTTGTTGCCGTACTGGTACGGCGATACTTTATGCATGCTCCTGTTCGGTAGTTTTGCATTGCACCGTAGGTTCTGTATGCCGCTGCCACACCGGTAGCGGGAGCGTCCGTAGGTGGTGCAGTATCCGCGATGCGACATTTGTGTGGTGCGAAAACCCCGCGTCTATCTCTGCCGCCGTTGGCTGCAGCGCGATGATATGTCTCAAATCGCTCTGTGCCACCGCTACATCGGCAAGCACTGCGGGGTGCGTTCCGTCGTATTGCACTTCCTGCACTATAATGCCGCGTACGAGTGCTGCCACGCTCGCGCGTGTCATGCCGGCTTCCTGTAGGCGGGCTACCACCGTTGCCGCGTCTTCCCCGCACACTGCAGCGAGCACGAGCGCTCCTCGGTGCGTAACCGCACGTATGCGGCGGACATCGCGTGCATTGCGCACTGCGGTGATAAAAACAGTGCCAGAAAACAGATGGCTGTGGCGGAGCATCGTATAAAAAGCCGCTTCATCTCCAGAAGGGACGGACAACTGTCGTACTCCTTCCGGGGCGTACGGCAGATTGCCTGCGACACAGATGCCCGTGCGCATTTCGGTACCTGCGTTTTGGCTTGCTGTGGACAGGCGCAGGTCTTTGCAGAGCGCTTCCATCATTACGCTCGTACTAGCGATCGTCGATCCGGCAATAATTATCATGCTGCCGGCGTGCGTATACAAATTGCGGAGCGCCGCACACTGTTTGGGCGTCAGACCGAGCGCTTCCAGCGTCTGCGGTTGCCCGCGGATACGACAGCGCTCCGAATCGGGTGTTTTCACCGCGGTGCCGGCTGGTACGGCAGACAGTGGCTTTCGGTGAGCGTTCATAACATCCTCCTGATTATGGAACTGTACGATGTACACTTGTTTCTGGGTGACGGATACGGAGCGGTGAGCGCTGTGACCGGCGAACAGCATTCTGCCGTCGGACGGCTAGCCGGCACTCTCTGCTCTGTGCCGACGATTTCTCGGCATCTGTCTTCCCATAAATATGAATAGGCAAAAAAATGCATAAACACGACACCGTTCATACATCACTGTGTAACAGAGCTGGTACGCAATCGGTTTTTTACTATGGGATTCCGTATCTGGAGATACGGTTGTGCCAACGAGTGTATGAATCACATGCAAGAAGGTTGCCTGGCAGGGATGAGCAGCACCGTGCCCTGTATCGATGTGGCCACGTCGCGCGCATATCGGCACGTACACCTGCCGTTATGAGGGAATCCGGCTGTTTTGTGCTTTTCTGCAGGACTGTATTGCAGGACTGTCGTGTTTTTATTAGTATAAGCTTTTGGAGGTGTCTATGAAACGGCTGCTGTTGCTTTGTATCGTCGTTCTTGGCGGCGCGCGTTTGGGTGCAGAATCCGCTGACACACGTCTCCATTTTTCCGATATCGACTGTGTGCTGTTGGCCACGGAACACATGGGCGGAACGTTCATCATTGGGGAAGACAGCCAGTCGTATACGGCGCGTCGTACCGTCGATACGTTTGCGCTCAACCGATATGAGACGACGTACCGTCTGTGGTACCGCGTCCGGACTGTCGCAGAGCAGCACGGCTACCGCTTCAAAAACCCCGGGCAGGAAGGCTCCACCGGGCGACGTGGACGGGCGCCGAGCGTGTCAGGTGGTACCGAACCCGTCACGATGATCAGCTGGTACGATGCAGTGGTATGGTGTAACGCGTTGAGTGAGCAGGAAGGCAGAACGCCGTGCTATACCTACCGCGGCACCGTGCTCCGCGATTCATCGGATACCGCGGCGCTTGACCTGTGTGCGTGCGATTGGGACGCCGACGGCTACCGCTTGCCGACGGAGGCCGAATGGGAATACGCTGCGCGCTGGACGGCGGACGGTTTTCAGAGCGGCACACTCATGAGCGGACAATACCACGGCCGTGCCGCTGGAAAATCGGCGGACGCGCACACTGTTGCGTGGTTTGATGCGAACACCGACCGCACGCGGAGCGTCGGCACTGCCGGTACACCGTTTACTCCTGATGCGTTCCCGGCGCCGGGCTCTGGCGCTGCAAATGCCGCCGGGCTCTTTGACATGAGCGGGAACGTTCTAGAGTTCTGCTGGGACTGGTTTGGCACCTATACCGAGCAGCAGGGGGGAACGCGGCCGACCGGAGCGCGAATCGGGACTGCCCGCGTGTGCCGTGGTGGCAGCTGGACAGCGTACACTGCATTTTTGGGCGCAGGCGACCGCTATTCCTACAATCCCGACGAATGCTACAACTATATGGGATTCCGCATCGCGACGGGAAAACCCTAGCCTACAGACAAGCAAGCGATGCGTCGGTTACGCGCCACATACCGCCGTCGTTCGCCACTGACAAGCGGGCGTACTTTCCTTCGAACAGTGCGCCGGGATTGATGAGCGTTGTCTGGCCGATGACGTCGACAGCTGCTGACTCATGAATGTGACCGGTGATGACGGCAAGCGGCTGGTGCACGTCGATAAACCGCCTGAGCGCGGGGGAGCCGACGTGCATACCACCAGCGATTACGTCGCACGCCGTGTCTTTCGGCGGATTGTGCATAATCGCAATCAGATTGTTCCAGCGGCCGTGCGGCGCTGCGCCGGTTGACTGTTCCACGAGCGCGAAATCTGCCGCGAGGTCTTCGTCGGATCGTTCATTCGGTGTGTCTCCGGAAAACTTGCTGCCGCCGCCGCTTCCGGCAAAGGCGAGCCCGTCGTGAAACAGGAGCGCGCCTTCCACCGATATGTCTTTCCGCTCAAGCTCCGCGCGAAAATCCGGCTCGTCGCAGTTTCCAATGACGGCGAAAATCGTTTCGTGCTTTTTGCAGAGCGCCTCAAGCGCAGGCAATCCCGTCTCCGGTTTATTGAATGCGGCGAAGTCTCCTCCGAACAATACCGCGTCTACAGCGCGGAACTGTGCGTCGAGTTTATCGAGCATCGCGATGTTTCCGTGTACATCAGAGATTACAAGAAATGTCATACAGCCTCCTTTTCATTCTCTCTCATCGAACAGCTTTTTCAAAAATGCACCCCGGTGGAACTGCCAGTCTCTGGGCGCAGCAGTGTACGTGTTTTGTGCGCACGGTGTTTTTTTATTATGGAGCGTGTCGTCCGGTAACCGCCCTTTCACGATTCCGTTTTCACTCCAGCCTCCTCACGGCGCGAGCGCCCGGCTCCCGCGCCGTTGCGGTGGCCGGCTGGCCTACCCGTACACGCGGCCAGCCGTCTTTTCAGGGCGGGCTCAACCATTCCGTACCGCCATGCGCTCGCTGCTTCTTTGCGGGCTTATGCCCGCTGCTGCGATTTCTGTATCGCGCCGTTTCAATCCATGCGCGCTATCGCTTGTTCCACTGCCGCCATCTGTTCGTCGGTACCGATTGTGATGCGCACGTAGTCTTCAATGCCGTCCACGGCAAAATGGCGCACCAGGATACCTGACACTTTGAGCGCACGGTACACGTCCGCTCCGCGCATTCCGTCCTTTTTGGCAAACACAAAGTTTGCGTGAGACGGCAGCACGCTCCAACCGTGCGCGTTCAGAAAGGCGGCAAAGCGGCCGCGCAGAGCGACTATCTTGTGCGCGCAGTCAGCATAGTAACCGTCCGACCGGCACGCGGCAATCCCTGCCGCCTGCGTGAGCGCATCGACGGGAAAATGGTTCACCGAATTTTTGACGGTCGTTATGGCGGCAACTACGCGCGGCTGTGCAATCATATAGCCGAGCCGCATGCCGGCGCCGCACATGCTTTTGCTGAACGTCCGCACAACGACGAGGTTTTCAAATTCAGCTACGAGCGGCAGGACACTTTCCGCTGCAAAGTCGGCATACGCTTCGTCCACCACAAAGACGCGTTCTCTGTTAGTACGGAGGAGCATAGCCCGGATGGCGGCACGAGACAGGGCGCCGCCGGTGGGCGCGTTTGGGTTTGCAAACAGCACTGGGGCATCCGCTGCGTTGGCGTGCTGCACCAGTGCATCCGCGTCAGGCGTGCCGTCTTCGGTGAGCGGTACGGTGTTGAGCGGTACGCCATAAAAGCCAGCGTACACGGGGTAAAAACTGTATGAAATCTGCGGTGTGACTAGCGGATGCCCTGCGTCAAAACACGCATAGAAAAGAAACGACAGCACTTCGTCACTGCCGTTTCCGCAGTAGACCATGTCCGGCGTTATCGGGACGGGTAATTCGTGCCCCGCGCCGGGAATGCACTGTCCGTTTTGTACCGTGCACTGTGCGAGTGCGCCGCCCGTCCGATTCAAAAATAAGGCAATCTCTGTTCGCAGCGCAGTTGCATCGGGGTCAGGATACCGTGCGAGTGCTTCAGGCGAACAGCCGGCAAGGGACGTTATCGCATCGATGACCGCAGGGCATGGCGGGTACGGATTTTCGTTTGCATTGAGTTTGATATAGTCCGCATCATCCGGCTGTTCGCCGGGCACATACGGGTGCAGGTTTTTTAAACGCGCAGAGAACATAACTTCATTGTATGCGGAAAACACAATCGCTGCAACTCCATAGTGCATTGGCGATACTGCACAGCGGCACAGCGGCTTTGAAAAGAGGCACAGCGGCATACCCCGCCCTGACAGGGCTGTGTTCCCGCCTGCGGCGGGCAGGCGGGAATGAGCGGTGAGCGAACCCGACACGGGCGGCTGACGGAACAGTGCGGTCCTAAAAAATAAGGGCACTTTTCCGGCCGGTACGCGGTAATTGCCTTGTAGAAAATTTTTTTTTGCATTATACTCGTGCGTATGCCCACGTCAGCGAATATCGGCGCGTTACTCCAATCGTATGCACTCAGGCAGCAATCAGCATTTGTCAATTATTTTGAATTTTGTGATTACGTTAAAAAATATGCGGAACGGCATGTAGAGGATCAGGCGGAGCTGGTGAAGTTTTTAGGAAATGCGGAACCGGCGGTACGCGCAGAATTGGAGACGCTCCGGAGCAATTATCAGGCGTATCTCATTGAGCAGGCGGTCAATAAAAAAACGATTATCGCGACGGCGTATTTTTCCGTGCAGTTTGCGCAGGTGTATAAAAATATCACGACAAATCCGACGATTCCGTTTCCGAAGCTTTCTGATTTGCCGAAGCAGGTGCCGACAAACAGTATTCCGAAAGAGTCAGCGGAACTGCTGTTTCCAAAACTGTATGAAGCGCAGGAAACAAAATCGCCGAACATCTACTGCGTGCTGCTGCCGCATGAAGCGCCGGCGATTCTGTTTCCGCTGTGCGTGCCGATCGGAGTTGTTACGGAGATTGCGTTGACGAAAATCCGCACGGTATTAAAAAAAGAAGAATACTACGATTATTTTTTGAAAAAAGTGCGGTCAACCAATCACGGCAAAGAGATTTCAGTACAGAACTTTTACCGTGATTTTGTGGCAAACCAGCGCACTGCCGCTTCATACGTTGAAAACGGACCGGAACAGTTCTATTATCTCAATCAACTGTGTTATCACATCCGGCAGGATTTAATGCAGGTAAAGGACATGACGCCGGAATCGGAAAATCTCATACAATCAGTTGGCATTGTGGAGATTCAGCTGCACTGCCTGAAGAATAAACTACAGGATCAGCAGATAAAAGAAGATGCGCTCAAAGAGCTCGATATGGCGCTCAAAAAGATGCCATACTTTTTTTCTTCCGACACAATCTACAAATTTACTGATTCCCACGGCGCGCTGTTGCTCGGACAATACACAGAAGACGATTTAAAGGCGTATATCAACCGGATGACATCCGGCGGCACGGATCAGGAATTGCCGCCGCTGCTCGTGTTCAAAACAGAGACCGGCACCCGCTACTTTATCCATAAGACGAACGTGATTCCGCTCGTTATACGGCTGTGCTACGAAGCGCACGATACGATTGAAAAAGAACTCACGGAGGAGTGGAGCCGCGTGCTGATGAACTTTGAGCGGTTGCCGGAAATGCGCGATCACAAAAAGTTCAACGACGTTCTGAAAGAAAAGGTGCGGAAGCGCTCACCCATATTGCACGCTATCCTCAACTCAACATTTTTGTCTGTGCTCAACTATGAGACGATGCCGAATGTCAGTGTGGAGTCAATCCAGCTATTCGTTGACGGCAAGCTGCTGCCGTACAGCACAATTCTTATGCTCAAAGAAAGCACCGTTCTGGCGAATGCAAAAATCGTGCTGCCGTTCTGGTATTCAATTCCTGTTGTCTCTACGATTATTGCACTTTTTTACAACAGAAACAAAAACAAAGCGGCAGCCCAGAATCCCCAGCAGGACAAGTCGGAAAAGCGCGAACCGTCGGTAAAGCTTTCGCGTGAAGATGAAATCGCGGCGGCAGCACGGCGGCTTGAAGAGCAGCTTGTGCCGGAAGGTTCAACGATTGACCGTGAGCTTGATTCATTTGAAAAACAGTGGAATAAGCTGATTACCAAAACGGTGCACGCACAGTTGACCGAAGACGTCAATGCTGTTGTCCGTGACTATCTGCGAAAGGTGAGCCGCACGCTCTCTGGCGTTTCTATTACACAAGAGCGTCTTGAAAGCTTGGCGGACACGTTGGTAAAAGCACCGAATATGCAGAAAATCGGTGAGCCGCAGGCGCTAAAGATGTACATTAAACTGTATATGCTCCGACTGCTTTCCAATCTATAAATTTTTTCCGAGCCATTTCCGAATAATCTCTTTTTTGCCTATATTATAATGCGTGCGCATGCCCGTTATTCGATCGGGCAAGAATTTTTATTGTACAAGGAGGCAAACGGAGTTAAGGGCGCGGTGTCGCTGCATTCCAATCAGTGCACTGTGCACAGAAAATGATTCCTGCGTATGAATACGTGTTCGCAAGGAATACACCGAAAAAACGTGCAGTAGTATGCACAAAAAATAAACGGCAGCGGAAGCATGCACCGCGGCCGTTGCACTTTTTATGACGAGGAGAGATTATGACACAACTGAATTCATTGATTCTTGAAGGAAACATAACGCGCATTCCAGATGTCCGCGAGACACCGAACGGATTTAAAGTGTGCACCGTCCCGGTTGCCGTCAATCGGTTTTACAGAAACAGCGCTGGAGAGAGCACGCAGGAAGTGTCCTTTTTTGACGTGGAGGCGTTTGGAAAACTTGCGGATTTCTGCGAGCAAAATAGCGATGTCGGACGCGGGCTCAGGGTGGTCGGACGGCTAAAACAAGCACGCTGGAAAACGACGGACGGAAAGAGTGCCAGCCGCGTTTCCATCATTGCAGAACACATTGAATTCAAGCCGCGCATCAAAAAATCTATGGAAGCGGAGCCGGACACCGCCGCCCTCGCCGATGCTGACGAAACCGATGTGGCGGCAAACGAACAGCTGGAAGCGGAAGAGCTCGCGTTCTAAACCCGTCTGCGTTTGTCGGCGGCTGTACTGTGTAGGGGGTGTTTTGAATAAACAGCGGTCTGCTAGACAGCAAAGAAACAGGATGACCGACACGCTGTTGTAACCGTGTGTATTGCACACGCGAGGGAATTTGTAATTTTCGGACGGGTGCAATACACACACTGTATGTATATGTGTGTGTGGTGGGAGATGGGTAATGGGCGCGTTTTTCAGCAGAGTTTTAAAGAGTGTACACACGCTATAGGTGCTATAGGAGCGCGCACTATGCGCACAAAATAGCGTGCTTGCCTGTACAGAACTATCGTTGTGCCACGTGCGGTGGAACGCTGTGCGACAGAGCATGCGGGGCGCACCCGTCCGTCGAACAGACGACGGCGGTTTCCCGTCTGCATTTTTTTACGGTTTTACGAGCGCTGCTTTTTCCCAACCGGACGGGTACGCTTTCCGTCGATACAGCGACGTGCTGCCGTTGGCGATGTTCCGAGGCGTGGCGCTTCGCGCTGTCCGCCTGCGAGTGGCTGCGTTTGAACATAAAAACCTTCTTTCCAATTAAAACGCTGACAGCCGGGAATCGGCTGCCCTTTGGCGAGCGCGGACATCACCAGCTTCAGGCTGCTCTTTGTCACCCGTGATTTTGAAAAATCGATGAGCACCCGTTTGAATCCCGCACTGGAGAGCAGGGGAACTTTGTCGACAATGGAAAACGGGGCATCGGGAAGAACGAACGAACCGTCTGTGTGCGATATCAGTTGAAACGATGATCCGGCTTTATCAGAAAAGTATGTAAAGTCATACGATTCCGGCTTCTGAAATCGCATGCGAAACAACGCAGGGTAAGCAAATATCGGTACCAGCACACGTGCGCGCACTGATGGTTCAAAGGTTTCTTCCAGATTGTGCCGTGAGTTTTCGTACGGCATGATGAATGCGCCGACACGTTGATTTTCGAGCCATGAAACTGCCCACCGGTTGAACGTGTAAAGATACGGGCCGGCGATAACTGAAACCGGTTTGCCGCGCAGCAACGACAGGTGTGCAATATTATTGGCAACAAACTGTGTGTAGCCGTCGGCAATCAGCGCTTCTATTGTTTCGGAAAGCTGCGTTTCAGCAGCGGCTGGACAGAATGGATCCAGAGAAACGTATATCTGTTTTTTTGATAGCGGTACCGACAGAGTACGTTGTATCATGTCGGCGGCGGTTTCGCTGTTGAGTTCGACAATGACGCGCACTGGATGCGCTGCCTGTACGATAAAGATGTCGCGCAGCCGGGATACTTGTATATACAGTCCTTCCGGAAAATAGTTCAGCTCATTGTGCGTGACCGGAGTTATATCAAGCACTGGCAACCGTTCACGCACCGGTTGCATCGTATATGGAGATAAATCAGCGGGCAGCACGTGGCGATATCGTTTGGACATCGATTTAGTTTGCAACAGATATACGCTGTCGCCGTTTCCAAATCCGTGCGGAATATCTATCCAGCTGCTTCCGTCGTCGTTCAGTTCAACGAACCGCACTTTATGGCTTTTTCGATCGGAATCATCTTGCCGGTGCAGCCGGATGGAATCTCCCGGTTCAGGCGCATAGCTTTCTTTTGCTAGCCGTGCCAGAACGACGCTGTGCCCCGACTGCTCGTTCGACACTGCGGTGCTTTCTGGAACCGATATACTTTTTACAGCCGTAATTTTTCCGAGCGCGATTCCCGTTCCGCCTGTCTGCTGCGGATTTAAAATCAACTGTCCTGCTTTGTGCACGCCGTCATCGACCGATTGAAAACCATACCAATACGTCGTCTTTGAACGCGCAAAGTCTGTACTCAACATCCGCTTTCCGGTGGCAATCGCTCCGGCGCGGTCATCCTGCCAGTGATCCATGACGTACCGGTACGCTGCAACAACGCTGCCGACATACTCTGCGCTTTTCATACGTCCTTCAATTTTGAATGAATCAACCCCGATGTTCATCAAGTCAGGAATATTTTCGATTAATTGTAAATCACAGGGCGAAAAATAATACCCCGATGACTGCCCATCCGCTCCGTCGGCAGTGTACCGGCGGCGACACGCCTGCGTACACATGCCGCGGTTCGCGCTTTTTCCGCCGAGGAAACTTGAAAACAGACAGAGCCCCGATTCGCTGACGCAGAGCGCGCCGTGCACAAACAGTTCTACCTGCGCGGTCGTTGATTGTTTAATCGCTTCGATTTCTGCCAGTCCGAGTTCACGGGCAAGCACTACCCGTTTCACCCCCTGTTTAGCGAGTATGTTCATGGCGCGCGCACTTGCCACATTCATCTGGGTTGAAGCGTGCACGGCAAGGTGCGGAAAAAACGCTTCGACCATACGGAGCACAGCAAAATCCTGCACGATGACTGCATCTGGTCCAACTTTGTTCAAGTACGAAAGCACCTGATAGAGTCGTTCCATTTCCCGCTCCTCACAGATAGTGTTGAGCGTAACATAGACTTTTTTCCCGTAACGGTGCACCGCGTGCACCAGCGCATCGAACTGATTCCACGCAAAGTTTGCCGCACGGGAACGCGCGTTGAACGTCTTTAAGCCGAGGTATACTGCATCGGCACCTTCGCCGATTGCTGCATCAAGTGCTTCGCTGTTCCCCGCCGGCGCGAGTAGTTCCGTCATGAAAAATTCCTTTGTACGGGTGAACGTTGCATCGGCTACTGCTCCTGTTCCGCCGTCAACGCGGCTACAACGTTGTCTCCCATTGCTCTGGTTCCGATGATTTTTTCTGCCGCGCACTGATTGCCGGCAATGTCGCCGGTTCGCCAGCCAGCATCAAGAACGCGGTGTACGGCACGTTCAATCGCAGTGGCTTCAGCATTACAGGCAAAACTGTACCGCAACAGCATCGCCGTTGACAGAATCGTTGCCAACGGATTCGCCGTATCTTGCCCCGCGATATCAGGTGCGGAGCCGTGTATTGGCTCATACATGCCAGGTCCCGTTCCATCTCCGAGCGATGCGGAGGCGAGCATGCCGATTGATCCGGTGATCTGACTTGCTTCATCACTCAAGATATCGCCGAACATATTGCTCGTTACGATTACATCGAATTGCCGCGGGTTGCGTACCAGTTGCATCGCGGCGTTGTCTACATACAGATACTGCAACGTCACGTCAGGGTAGTCGCCTTTTATCCGTTCGGTAACGGTTCGCCACAATCGGCTTGAATACAAAATATTCGCCTTGTCAACAACGGTGAGCCGTTTCTTGCGTCCGCGTGCCGCGTCAAATCCTAACCGGACGATGCGTTCAATTTCGTGCTGCGAATATCGTTCGGTGTCCCACGCAGACATTCCGTCTGCATCCAGACCGTGATCGCCAAAATAGATGCCGCCCGTCAGTTCCCGCACAATCAAAATGTCAATGCCGTCACCGGTCACCGTGTCTTTGAGTGGACACGCCGCTTTCAGCTGCGGAAACAGCACCGCCGGGCGCAGGTTTGCATACAGTTTCATTCCCCCCCGTAGTCCCAACAGCGCCTGTTCGGGACGGAGCTCCGGTGCTACGTCATCCCACTTCGGGCCGCCGACAGCGCCAAGCAGCACTGCGTCGGAATGTATGCAGCGGTCGAGCTGATCATCGGGCAATGGATTGCCGAACTGGTCGATCGCTGATCCCCCCGCAATGACCGGCACATAGTGAAACTGATGATGAAACAGCTTTCCAACTGCATCGAGCACCTTTACTGCTTCTGTAATCACCTCTGGCCCGATACCGTCACCAGGGATCACCGCTATGGTTTTGTTCATCATCCACTCCTTTTACCGTACAAAATTATAGAGAGCTTACATCTCCTGAATGTGCCATGCGCTTCGACATGCGGTCGAAACGGCGTTTCAAGCGCCCGGTGCATGCTGTTCGCTCATTGTGCTGGATATGCAGCAACCCCTTGACGAAAATACCGCCACCGCCATACGCGCTGGATGCTGCTTCGGAGACATCCAGTTACACCAGTTTTCTGAAACGCGTTTCTATATCCTTGATCAATTTATACTCAAAAGAATCGACAAGCGCAAGCCACGACGCTTCAATCACGTCTGCGGAAACACCCACGGTCGTCCATGAATCCGTGCCGTCGGTGCTGTCGACCAAAACGCGTACCCGTGCTGCCGTTGCCGATGTGCCGTCAAGTACCCGTACTTTGTAATCAGTTAAATGAATGCGGGACACTGCAGGATAAAATCGCACGAGCGCTTTTCTGAGCGCAATGTCGAGTGCGTTCACCGGGCCGTTGCCTTCGCCCGCCGTCACTTCGATTTGACCGTCGACCTCAACCTTTATCTGTGCACAGCAGTTCACCCCCGTTTCCGGGCGCGGATTGACACCATTCGTCTGGTAGTAGTGCAGGGTAAAAAATGGCTGATACTTTCCGATGATTTTCCGTACGAGCAGTTCAAAGCTGCCGTCTGCGCCTTCAAACTGATACCCCTCAAACTCAAGCGTTTTCATCTGCCCGATGATTTCTTTTACGAGCGGATCGTCTTTGGTGACGGACGGAGCGAATTTCTGAATTTTTTCGATAATCATGCTGCGTCCGGCCACCTCGCTCATCAAAAAAACGCGCTCGTTGCCGACCTGTTCCGGTGTGACGTGCTCATAGGCGTTCGGATTTTTGAGCACTGCATCGATATGCATGCCCGCTTTATGGGCAAACGCCGATGAGCCAACATACGGCATCTGCTGGTGTACAGCGACATTTGCAATTTCAGCCACGCGTTTTACGACCGGCGTCAAAAGCGCACTGTTCCCCGGCGGCAAACATCGGTATTTCATTTTGAGCTCAAGATCAGGAATGATCGTGGAAAGGTTTGCGTTACCCGTCCGTTCGCCGAAGCCGAGCAGCGTTCCCTGCACGTGTCGCGCTCCGTTTGTTACCGCAATCAATGAATTGGCGACGGCGAGCCCCGAATCGTTGTGCGTGTGAATACCGATTGTTGCGTGTGCTGCAAAGCGCGCACTGACGGTGGCCACCGCTTCTCGGCATTCGTCGAGCAGTGTACCGCCCTGCGTTTCACAGAGCGTCAAAACGGTTGCTCCGCCGTCGAGCGCCGCTTGCAATGTCAGCAGCGCGTAGTCGCGGTCATCAAAAAATCCAGTAAAAAAATGTTCGGCATCGTATATCACCGTGCGTCCGTTTTGTACGAGGAATTCACAGGTCTCACGGATCATCGCACAGTTTTCTTCCGGCGTCGTCTGTAGAATTTCTGACACTTGAAAACGCCACGACTTTCCAAATATGACGACGACGCTCGTATCAGCGGTGAGCAGGTTCTGTACGTTTACATCTTCTGCACAGGAAATGCCTTTTCGCCGCGTCGCCCCGAACGCACACAGCGTGGCAGTGCGGAGCGGCACCTTTTTCATCTCGTGAAAAAACTCCATGTCTTTTGGATTCGATCCGGGATTTCCCGCTTCGATATAGCGGACGCCTAATTCGTCAAGCGCTTTTACGATGGCGATTTTGTCATGAACCGAAAAACTGATTCCTTCGCTCTGTGCTCCGTCGCGTAAAGTTGAGTCAAGTATTTCTACCGTGTGGTTTTCGTCCATGTATCCCCCAACAATCGTCTATCTGGCCGCAGAACGGCAGGACAATTTCTGCACCTGTCGATTTGTCGGCTCGGATGATGCACATACGCCGCTGCATGAATTAAAAATATTGTACCATTATCGAAAGATGCGTTGTCCGTGTCAAGAAGATGTTTTTTTCAACCATCAATTCAAAAATGGAGTGGGGCTACACATTGATGTATGCCAGCGATGCATACATATGCGTGTGGCGCGCGGTATACCGCGCGCCACACAGTGCCGGTGCGTGCATATGAATGAGCGCGAAATTTTTTCGCTTTTACTCAAAGGCAGGTTTTATCACACGGTGAAAACGATACCCGCACGGCTCTGCCGGTACCGTTTTTTTTCGGAACCAGGCACAGCGGTTGCATATAATCCGTTCGATTCAGGTTTGTTTCTTAAAAGCAGCAAACTTGTTTGGCTAACGAAAGGCACTGCCGTTCAAGCGGTCACAGCAGAGCTGGCTGGCCGACACGCTCTTATGCGCAAGGCTAGCTATTCCGGCCGTGGCAATGCTTGAATTTTTTGCCGCTGCCGCACGGGCACGGATCGTTTCTGCCCACTTTCGGCATAGTGCGCTTGACGGTGACGGATTGCCCCTGCGCGTGCTGTTGCAACGAGCCGGATGCTGCCGCCCTGCGCGCGCGCTCACCGCTCATCTGTGCAATCGCCTGTGCGTGCTGGGCCTGTGTCATGCCAGCGAACGACGCCGCTTCGCTGTGCTGTGCGCTCATCTGCCGAGACGGCAGTACGTACGCGCGCTGTTTTTCTCCCGAGGGGGTGGTGTGCAGCCGCACTTTGAACACGCGCGACATCACCGTTGTACGGATTCGTTCAAGCATATCGTCGAATAGATTGAAGCCGTCGATTTTATATTCGGTGATTGGGTTTTTGCTGCCGTACGTCCGGAGCCCCACCGCCTCGCGGAGACTTTCAAGTTGCTCAAGCTGATCGAGCCATTCCCGATCAATAATGGGAATATACTGATAGCGGATGAACATGTTGAGGTTTTCTTTTCCGATGACCGCTTCTTTTTCTGTCAAGTCGTTCTGTAAAAAAGCGTTGAGCGTTTCTGCGGTGCACTGGTGCGCCGGCAGCTGTACACCGAACGCATCGCGGATGCGTTTGTTTGCCAGAGCAAAGGATGCGTCTTTTTCTTTGCGCGCGTTCTGTGTATATTCAGTGAAAATATCCTGTACCATATCTGTCGCATTGCTGAGCACACGTTGCGACAAGTGGTCGTCCGTCAGGATTTCGTCGCGCTGCTCATAAATCACGCGCCGCTGTTCGTTTAGAACATCATCATATTCAAGCAAGTGCTTTCTGATTTCAAAGTTGCGCTCTTCAACTTTTTGCTGTGCGCGTTCAATGCCACGGTTGAGCCACGGGTGGTCTATTGGCTCGCCCGGTTGCATACCGATGCGGCGCATCATATTTTTCATCCGTTCGCCGCCGAACAGTCGCATCAGATCATCGTCCATCGAGATGAAAAATTTACTGCGCCCCGGATCCCCCTGTCGCCCTGAACGGCCACGGAGCTGGTTATCGATACGGCGGCTTTCGTGCCGTTCCGTGCCGATGACGTACAGTCCACCCGCCGCCTTGACCGCTTCATAATCGCGCTGCCACTGCGCTTTTTCTATTTCATACGCTGCCCGATACTGTTCCTCCGAGGCGTTTGTGCCGGCGCGTTTTCGGGCACGGAACTCCGGGTTGCCGCCGAGCTTGATGTCGGTGCCACGCCCCGCCATGTTGGTGGCGATGGTGACGGCTCCTTTCGCGCCGGCTTCCGCAATGATCAACGCCTCACGCGCGTGATTTTTTGCGTTCAAGACTTCGTGGCGGATACCTTTTCGGGTGAGCAGTGTTGAAAGGAACTCTGATTTTTCTACGGATACGGTGCCGACTAAAACCGGCTGTCCGGCGCGATGTGCATCCGCAATTTCAGTACTGATGGCTTCCCACTTGTCGCTTTCGTTGAGGTACACTTCGTCGTTTTCATCGATGCGTGCTATCGGTTTATTCGTGGGGATAACTACTACGTCGAGTCCGTAGATTTTATTGAATTCAACCGCTTCTGTTGCGGCGGTTCCGGTCATGCCAGAAAGTTTTTTGTACATGCGGAAAAAATTCTGAAACGTAATCGTCGCGAGCGTCCGGTTTCGTTGCGCAATGCGCAGATGCTCTTTTGCTTCAATCGCTTGATGGAGACCTTCGCCGTAGCGTCTTCCTTCAAGGATGCGCCCGGTGAACTCATCGACAATCTGTACCTGTCCGTCTTTTACCAGATAGTCGACTTCGTTTTTGTACAGCCGGTGGGCGCGTACCGCTTGCGTAAAGTAGTGCACGTATTCAAAGTTGTTCTCATCAAACACGGTGCCGGTAATCAGATTGTGCTTGTGCAGAATGGCATCGATGTGATTCATGCCTGCATCAGTGAACGACACGCGCCGCGATTTTTCGTCGAGCGTGTAATCGCCTTTTAAATTTTTGCGCTCCTCTGGATCCATGTTCACTTCGTCGGGATAAAATCCCGTTACCGGATCTTTCTCCACTTCCGTCAACTCGTGCACGTATTTGTCGACTTCGTGATATTTGTACGTGTCGTCTTCTCCCTGTCCGCTGATGATGAGCGGCGTGCGTGCTTCATCGATTAAAATTGAATCGATTTCATCAACGATGCAGAAATGAAATCCGCGCTGCACTTTATTGTGTATGTCCATCTGCTCCATGTTGTCACGCAGATAGTCAAAGCCAAACTCATTGTTCGTGCCATAGGTGATGTCGCACGCGTATGCCGCTTTTCGCGCGGCGTTGTCCATGTTTGAAAGAATTGTACCGACTGTCTGTCCGAGGTACGCATAGACGGGACGCATCCACGCAGCGTCGCGTTCGGCAAGGTAGTCATTTACGGTGACGATGTGTACGCCGTTTTCTGTCAGGCTGTTCAGGTATGCAGCGGCAACGCACATGAGTGTCTTTCCTTCGCCTGTTTTCATTTCGGTGATACGTCCCGAATGAAGGACGAGCGAGCCTACTATCTGTACGTCAAACGCGCGTTCTCCGAGCACGCGGGCAGCGGCTTCCCGTGCCAGTGCAAATGCTTCGGGTACAATATCGTCGAGCGTTTCGCCTGCACGGAGCCGTTCTTTCAAGCGTTCTGTCTGTTTCGGAAAATCGTCCGGTGCGAGCGATACCGCCCATGCTTCTTTTTCGTTGATGCGGGCAAGGACTGGAAGGAGCGCCTTTATGTCGCGTTCGTTTTGCGAGCCGAACAACGCGGTGAGTATTTTATCAATCATTCTTATTATTATATGAAATTTTTCGGTACAAGTAAAGCGACGTGTCCGCTGCGCTCCACTGCGGCGGGATAGTTTGACGGCAAACTTGACAGGAGCAGTGTGAATGTTTATGCTTACTCCATGAAAAAAATCAGCGGCAGTTTTCTATGGACACTGATAGTTGTTTCCGCTCCGGTGTTGCTTTTTTCCTGTATCCGTTCTGCTGCCGTACAGTCAGTTGAGCAGGTGAATCTTTTTTCGCTTCCGTATGGTGCGTTTGATGATGAAGTCTACCTGTTCGATGTGGCGCGTGTCGGTCAGATACGCACAACGCTTGCTATGCGTGACGGTTTTTTTTATATCGCCAACGGTGGTGCGCAAAAAGTGTTTGAGCTCAATTCTTATGGCGATGTGCTTTCTCTCTATTATACTAAAAATGATGACGACACCCTGCAGATGGACGACCGGTTTGCTCATATCAAAAGGGAGATTCCGTTCCCGGTGACGTTTTCAAATGCACTTGCGGTTGACGCGCATAAAACCATCTACCTTGCTGGAGAACTGCCGCGTGACCGCCATGAATATGATGCAGCGAACCGGCTTTTAAACAGCCATATCGTGCTCCGCTTTACGGAAGGTGGTACGGTGATCGATTACCTCGGTCAACAGGGAATCGGTGGCGATCCGTTCCCGTTTATCCAAGCGGTTACGACTACCGGTAACGATGAACTGGTGGTTACCTGTACCACGAATGATGGCGCCGCCGTCTACTGGTTTTCCGCCGGAGGCATGCATATGTATACGGTCTTGATTACGCGCGATACCATTCCGCTGCCGTTTGATGTGGCAGGAGATGTCTTTCCTGCAATAGAAACTGTGTTCCCCGACGCAACAAAGGCGGTGCTGTACGTCAAAGTCGATTTCTATGCGCCGCATGTCGATAGGAGTGCAAATGTACAGACCGGCATCGATTTTGTCCGTACAGCGCTCTATCCGCTTTCCATTGAAACCGGAACGTACGATATACCAGTCGTTATCCCCCCCTATGAGCAAGAGGTGACGGAAGACTACAGTCGTTTTATTTTTCAGTTGCCGTATGATTATCTCGGTGTGACAAAAAGCGGTTGGCATTTTTTTATGCTTGCAACAGAAAACGGCTTTACGGTTGAGATGGTGCAGCCTGACAGTCAGGCGATTTTGCGCAGACAGTTTACCGTATCCCGCGATGATTTATTGTACCACCAATTTGCGCTCTCTGATACAGGTATCATCTCTGCGCTGTTTGGAACACAAAGAGAGCTTGCCGTAGTGTGGTGGCGAACCGACACGCTCATCGCCTCACTGCTCAAGTCGTAACGGGAAGGCTATGGATTCTCAGCTGTTTTCCGACAATGAAACGATATCCGAATCAGCGGGGGAAACCGTTCATTTTTACTACAACCGTGCCAGACGGCTGGAACATGCGCCAAAAATCGTACAGGATCACTACAACGGTACCGGTCCGCAGGTTGCAAAAGGATTGTTCCGCACGCTTTTTGCGACGCGCATGAATCGCCTTATGCTGCTTGCAGTGGTTGTCACTGCGGCATTGACGTGGTTGTCTGTGCGCCATGCCCCCGATCCGTGGGCGGCAACCATCGGCACGGTGCAGGTAACGCTCGGTGCATTTTCTTATGCGGATACCGTTTATGTGTCGGTAACGTATGCACCGCTGTCCGGCAGCGATGATACATCTGCAGCCGTGCCCGTTTCCGCACAGCTGTCGTGTCGCGACGCGGACGGTGCGGCGGTTGTCGTTGAGGAATTGACCGGAGAGTACGTGGGGAACGCGCTTTCCCTCAGGACATACTGTACCGATTATGATATAGTAAGCGTAACTGCCGTGGTGGCAGTAGGCGGTGAAACAAAGACCGTGACCGCACCCGTTGAACGGCGGTGAGCTGTTTTCAGAAAGCGCGCTGTATATTACCGGTGACGTTTTCTCTGGAGCGGAGAACAAGAGGCGATTATGATACAGTTTTATTGTCTTTCGGTGTTACTCAACGTACTGACCGGATTGATTATCCTTGACAGTGGAGGAGCGGCAGCCGATGCTGATCCGGCAACTGTCTCCGCCAGTGAACAGTACCGCCTGTTTGGTAGCGAGAGCTTCGTTCACGATGAACTGTTCCGACTCGTGCTCGGCGTACTGACTGCGTTTGTTGGCGTCTTAAAATTTCTGCCGTTTGCAAGCGACGATATTCCGCTGCTCGGCGATTTTTTTCCGGCACTCGCCGGTCTCATCGGCGGCGGCTGTATTTTTATTTCGTATCTCACCGACACGCGCGGAAAAGCGTTTGAGCTTCCGCCGCTGTTCCGCACTGTCTTTGCCGAGCATCGGCGGATAATCGGCATCGGATGCGTTGTCGTTGCGGTCGTACATTTTTTAATTCCGCAGGCGGTCTTGTTGTAAGATGAAAGCAATGTATACGGTTTTATTCTGTATCGCGGCACTGACCGTTTCCTGTGTGCGGAGAAATGACGTTATCCGTTTCGATGACTCCGAACCACTTGCGCTTGCTCCCGATATCCTGTGGGCGCTGGTTGTTGTTCCCTATGCGGGGTACTGTACGGAGCCATCGTGGGAAGCAGCGATTTCTGGTCACTGCCGGCGCGGAGACATCTTACAGATAGAAAGCAAATCGATTGCACGGGATGCGAGTGTTTGGTATCGCTGTGCAGACGGCTGGTTGCCTGAATCAGCAGTTATCGTCTACACGAATCGGTACCGCGCGGTGACTAAAGCACAGCAACTTGAATAGAGCGCTGGCTGTTCCGTTCATCCGGCGCACTATTTTCTGCCGAATATCAGGCTGCGTGCTGTTGTTCAGTACGTGCCCAATCGTATTTTTTGCACGATGTCGTCAATAGAAAGTCCGTCGAATTGTTCTCGTGTCCGTAAATTTTTGAGCGTTCTGTTTTCTGGCGTTTCATGCGGAATAAAGATGCCCCAGGGAATTTTTTTTGCATCGGTCACGGCGTATTGCTGCTGCATTTTTTTTGCGTCGGGGAATACTTCAACCGCTATCCCCTGTGCGCGCAACTGTGCTGCCGTTTTTTCATAGAGGGACGCGTCATCCGTGTTCAGACAAAAAATTTCTGCATCAAGATAGCTCGTCCGATCTGATGTCATGCCCAAGGCGTCCCGTCCGGCGAGTAGTCGGTCTATCCCGATCGATGCGCCGACACCGGGAATTTTTTCATTCATGTACAGTCCGGTTAGGTTGTCGTAACGGCCGCCGGAACAGACTGAACCGAGCGATGGGGCGGCATTTAAAAATGTTTCGTACACGATACCGGTATAATAGTCGAGTCCGCGCGTAATGCTCGGGTCGAGTGTATAGGTGCTGGCAGTTCCCGTCGCTTCCATCATGGCGTGGATAACGCGGAGCCGTTCCGTATCCGCGGCGGGACCTCCGGCAAGCTGTTCGATGTGGGCGAGCGTTTCATCGAATGAGCCTTGCGCCGTGCTGTACCGTACAATTTCTGCGGCGGTTCGGGCATCTCCAGTGACGGCCGCGAGCTCTGCTTCAACGGCTTCCGTTCCCAGTTTTTGGAGTTTGTCTACGGTGCGCAGTATGTGTTCGCTTTTATCGCGCAGCGCGTGTTTTTCGAGGAACCGATTGAACGTCGCACGGTTATTGATGTGGATGGAGATGTCGGTTGCGCCGACGGCGGCGAGCGCTGTTCGCATAACGGTGAGAATTTCAAAATCCGCCGCCGCACTCTCCGAACCGACGATGTCGATGTCGCACTGTAGAAATTCGCGGTATCGTCCCGCTTGCGGTTTTTCACCGCGCCACACTTTTGCAATGTGGTATCGTTTGAACGGAAAATACAGTTCGTGCCGATGTTCTGCCACAAACCGCGCGAACGGTACGGTCAGGTCAAATCGGAGCGCTATGTCTCGCCCGCCGTTGTCGGAAAAGCGAAACACCTGTTTTTCGGTTTCCCCGTCGCTTTTTCGCAAAAGGATGTCTGAATATTCGAGCGCCGGCGTGTCAATCGGGACAAAGCCGAACGAACGGTAGACAGCGGTGATTTTTTCAAGGAGTGCGCTCCGTTCAATCTCTGCGGCGGGGAGCGCATCGCGAAAACCTTTTAAAACTTTTGGTTGAATTAATACGGCCATGGGTGTATACTAACTGATACGGGAGAAAAAGACAATTGCTGTTAGTTTTTGACATTGGTAATACCAACATCAAAGCCGCGCTCTGTGCCGACGGTGAAATTGTGCACCAGTGGAGAATCAGCACCGATGTCCGTCGTACGGGAGATGAATATTTTTCTGTGTTGCGCTCGCTTTTTCACGGCCATCAGATTGACTGTGGACAAATTGAAGATGCCGCAATCAGCTCTGTTGTGCCTGCGCTCATCGGACCGTTTGTACTCGTGACGCAGCACCTGCTGGGAAAAAAGCCGCTGCTCATTGGGCCGGATATTTATCACGCGCTGCCTATAAAGCTGCGGCGCACGGCAGCATCTGAAATCGGAACCGATCTGCTCTGCGATGCGCTTGAAAGCTGGTGCCGGTATCAGGTGCCATGTGTGATTGCCGATTTTGGGACCGCGCTTTCATTCATCGCTGTGTCGGGCGGGGGTGAAATTGTCGGTGTCGCGATTGCCCCCGGTATCGGCACGGCACTCAAAGCGCTCTTTACGAATACCGCGCAGTTGCCGTCAGTACCGCTTGAAGTGCCGCCATCAGTGCTCGGTACCAACACTACCGAATCGATTCAGTCAGGCATTCTGTTCGGATACAAAGGACTGGTGGAAGGCATGGTGTCGGCGATGAAACAGGAGTTGGTGCGGACAACCGGTATTCAGGAAGACGCCATCCGCACGATTGCAACCGGCGGGCTCAACAGCATCCTCGAGCCGATTACGAGCGTGTTTGATGTGACCGACAAAGAGTTGACAGTGCAGGGCATCGTACGCGCGGCACAGTTTGCGGGCTTTCCGGCGGAATAGACTGCGTATCGTTTGAGCCTGTGCGATAGTTCATGCCGCTTCTGCCGCAGATGATGTCCGGCGCGCTGTCAATCGTTTTGTGTGCCGAGTGCGCTGGGCGACTGTTTGCAATGCAAACGCAGCACTATCGGTGTTTGCAAGCGGTGCCGTCGGTGTGTGCCGTGCTTTTCCGCGCGATAACGTCTTCCCATTGGACGCCTGCTCCGTCTGTAACAGCGCGCGTGAGTTGTGCGCCGATGACAGTAGTGAGAAAACACGGTGCAATGCCGGGCGAAAGATTTTTTTCTGTCCGAAGTACCGCCACATCCTGCGGAGCGATGACTGCTCCGGCCGGGAGCGCGCGCATAAAGTGGAGCGAACGATTTGTGCGTCCGTAGTTTTCCCGCTCTGCGTCGGCAAGCTGCTTCATCCCCGTGCCGAGCACGCGCTCGACTTTCTCTTTTCCGTACTGTTCTGAAAGCTCACTGCGGATAATAGCGGCTCCCTGTTCGGTGCCGTATCGTTTGATCGCTGCGTCGCATTGACGGAGTACATACACCATCTGGGTGAATGCATCTTTTTCAAGAGCAACCGGGTCATCAAGCCCGCCGCCGTTTTTGCTGAGCGTAATATGTTTTTCTGTCATCGTGCTGCCAGCAGCTGCGGCGAGTGCCGGCACTAGCACGGGATCGAGGCTGTGATCGCTGATGCCGGTTGCCACGCCGAATGTGTTCCGGAGCGTTTCAACCGTGCGCACATTGTATTCGTCTTCGGGTGCGGGATAGCTGGTCACGCAGTGGAGCACCGTAACGTCGTCCGTTCCCACGATGTCGAGCGCTGTTTCGATGTCGGCAAGGCGCGAGACGCCGCTCGAAAGGATGACGGGAATGGGGGGGGATCCGCGTTCACGCTGTACTCTGCGGTGCGCGGCGAGCGCCGTCAGCAACGGAATGTGGTTTAATTCCGGGGATGCGATTTTGACCGCGTCCGGTCGGAGTGCAAGCAGTTCCCGTAAGCTCTTTAGGCCGAACGGCGAACAGATAAACTGCATCCCCACATCGCGAGCGTATGCCTGTGCCCGTGCAAAAAAATCAGGCGGGACTTCGAGTGCGCGGAAGCGTTCATAGAGCGGCACCGCACCCCCCGGAAGCTCAACGAGGCCTGCCGCCGGATGCAGATTCTCATCGGCGTATACCCATTGTAACTTGACGGCATCGGCGCCTGCATCGCGGGCAGCATCTATGAGTTTACAGGCGGCGTTAAATGAGCCGGCGTGTGCGGTGCCTATTTCTGCGATGACGAACATGCAGCAAGTATAGCGCGTGCGGAAAACGTGTGCAATGGAGCAGCCGGAACACGGCGAGCCGTATCGTATTTTCTATGATGTACACTTAGCGGCTCCGATGCGGGCAAACACTTTCCGCTGCGATGCGTCGCTATCCGATGATCAATAGCGACTGCGACAACTGATTTTTTGTGCCGTGTGTTCAGGCGGTAGACGCAATTCGTTTTTTCATCTATACTATATGCGCACAATTTTTGGAGCGGTAGGGACGCAGCACATGCATTGCCTTGTGTTTTTGCCGTGCATCCGGCCGTATGGCCGCTCATCTTTCGGAGGAGGTTTTATGAGCGCATCAAGCTCTGGCGACGGCAGTATACCGTTGCCGGTTCACATAGATAGTTTTTGCCGCATGACCTCCGGGCACCTGGTGTTGTAGAACAGAACGAACAGAGAGCGTATGCCCCGTCTGCGGTCAGCGAGGGGGTGTAGTGTGTTAAACGAATTGCTCGGACCAGATATTGAAATCCTTGTTGCAGATAAAAAATTCGATGAAGTAGCCGCGTTCTTTGCGGGACATCATCCTGCCGAAGATGCAGAACTTATGGCGGCGATGGATGCCGCGGAAATCAAAGAATTGCTGGTGCGCATGACGCCGGATGTTGCCGCCCCGATTCTCTGTGAGCTGCCTGATGCCGTACAGGTGTCTGTGGCGGAGTTGCTTTCGCGGGAAGAACTGACGCATCTGCTAGAAAAGATGCCGCCTGACGAGCGCGCAGATTTGGCGAAGGGGTTATCTGAAGAGCAGCTTGATGAAGTGTTGCCGTTTCTCGCGCAGAAGGAACGTGAGGATTTAAAAAAACTCGTTGCATGGCCGGAAGGAACTGCTGGCTCGGTGATGACGACGGACTACATCTCTTTTCCGGAGACGATGACGGTGCGTCAGGCGATAGAGAGCATCCGGCACGCAGGGGCAAAAAAAGGCACCATCTCAACTATCTATACATTTGACGCGAATCGTCGTTTGAGCGGTTATCTGACGCTGGAGGATTTGATTTTAGCAAAGCCGTTTTTGACGCTCGGTGAAGCGAAAAACGATCTTGTTGCAGAGATAACGGCGAATGCCGACCGTGAGGAAGCCGTCTACAATATGTCAAAGTACGGTCTGGTTATGCTGCCGGTGGTCAATGAAAACGGTATGCTCATCGGGAACATTACGCACGACGACATTATAGATATTATCGAAGAAGAGCGTACCGAAGATATGGAACGTTTCATGGCGATTTCCGGCGAGCATGAGGACACATCGTATTTGCAGACATCGGTGTGGACACAGTTCCGTCGCCGTGTTCCGTGGCTGGTGGTTCTTGCTGGATGTGGCGTGCTCTCCGGCATGGTGCTGCAGTCGTTTGAAGCGGTTATCGCGCAGCTCATGCTGTTGACATTTTACATGCCGATGCTGACTGACGCGGGGGGGAATACCGGGAGCCAAGCAGCAACGGTCATCATGCGTGCACTGACATTGAAAGAAATCAAACCGCAGGACGTGATCCGCGTATTGTGGAAAGAGCTGCGCGTCGCTGTGCTGCTCGGGGTGGTGCTCGGCGTGCTTGCGTTTGTGCGGGTGGAGCTGCTGTCTGCGTCAACGGGAATTCCTGCCGGTATGGCGCTTTCACGGATTGCGCTTACGATAGGTTTTGCGTTATTTGTGCAGGTGCTGACCGCTACGATTATCGGTGCGCTGTTGCCGCTTATTGCTTCGCTCTTTAAAATCGATCCCGCGCTGGTAGCAAGTCCCGCGCTCACTACCGTGGTGGATATCACTGGCTTGTTGATTTACTTTGGCCTTGCACGCGTGCTGCTCGGCGTGTAAAGCGTACGACGCGTCAGTGATACTGCGAGGTGCGGCAGTCAGTCTGCTTCGTGTTGTTCAGCGCTGTTGTTCGTGGAGCAACGAAAGATAGTCGTCAGTTGCTTGGATGATTATTTCATAAATGATTTTTGATTTTTGAATCGCCGCGTGTAGCGGTGTATCTGCTGCTGGTGCGGAATCGGGGAGCATGTTATAGCGCGCTTCAAGTTGGCGCTCCGTCGGGAATACGAGCGAGACGATTTCTTTTACATCGCTTGCCTGTATCGTGCGGTCGATATCGTTAAGTTCTGCGAACAGTGAGTGCTGTGCAGTGTGTGGTGCACGTGCCGCTTTTGTACACAGTGCCAATGCGCGCGTTGCTATTCTTTGGATGTTTCTCAGCTCACCGATGAGCGCGCTCCGCGCTGCCGTAAAACGCTCATGTTTTGCCGCTGTGTCATTCTGCTGTTCACTTGCGGCAAAGAACTGCTGTTTTTCTTTTGTCATTGCTGGCCGCGTCAACAGCGTTTCGATTGCTGTCGGCATGATGCCGGGGACGGCAAGTCCATCAGCAGAAAAGGTGTAGGTTTTGACTTCGGGGCACGCAGCAATGTGGCTTTCAAACCACCAGGCAAACAGTTTCATACGGCGGTCGGTTGCAACCGGATTGCCGTGGTAGTCGGTTCCCGTTTCTGAAAGCGGTGAATACAGCGCGGCACTACCCGCGGTTTCTGCGGGGGCAGTGCGCATGCTGTGTGCGTGCGTGTGCTGCTCAAAGGTGCTACCGCGTATGTGCGTCTGCTTGCGTGGAAAGGCAAGGTCAAGCCCCGCGCAAAATATTTCTGATGCGCCGATAAAGCGCGCGAAATTCCATGCTGCTGACGCGACCGAACCGCCGCTGCCAAGATCGCCGTTTTTTCCGAGAAATCGTTCAAAGTACGCGCCGAGCGGAAAGAGCGATGAACACAGGACGATGCGCTTACACGGAAAACGGAATACCGCCGGGTAGACAGCGGATTCAGCGATGAGCACGCTCTCCGGCGCAGACAGCCCCGCAATATGCTGGTACGCATAGTACTGCGGGTCGGTGAGCACGATAAAATCAGGATGTACTCCGACGGTGCTACAGGCGCGGAGCGCAGTATCAACGGCGATGACGACGCTCCGTTCTTTCAACGCGGCAAGGTGTGGCAGTACGTCCTGAAGCGATGGTCCTGCGGCGAGCACCAGTGCCGGAAGCGGTGCGGATATTTCTGGGGGCGCTGCTTTTGTATGATACATAACAACGCCGCTACAGGTTTCAAAGGCGTGTATGTTTTTGATACTGTTTTTTTGCCACCGTCGTGCAAATCGTTCGAGCGTTGCCGTATTTACCGCTGCTGCCCGCCGATTCCGTTCTACTACTGTCTGAAGCGCAGAGAAATATGGAGCGGCATGCGCCATCTGCGCTTGTATCCCGATATATGCCGACTGCTGAACACTGTTTTGTCCGATGAGTGACACAACGGTTTCAGGAGGACAGGCAAGCGCAAGTACAATCCGGGCGTGCAGAAACAGTGTTGTCCAGTCGTAGAGTGTCAATGCAGCAAAAAAATGCGCAGCATCTGGCTCAACAAGAATGAGCGGTTTGTCAGGAAAAATTTCAGCAAACGCGTGCGGACAATAACCTAGCCCAAAGCTGTAAAATACAGCCGATGTTTTTTCTGAACAGCGGGATGCAGTACGGTGTGCTTCCTGCTCCGGATTATATGCGGAATGCAGCAGCGCTCCGTTTTCCATAACGGTAATGCTGCCATTTTTGGCGTGCATGATTTTCCAAAACGGAAAATGTTCTTGCCAGAGAGTTTCCGGTAGTTCATCAGCAGAGAAAAGTGCGTCGAGTGCAGAGATGTCTTTCACATAGTGGGCGCTCAGTTCCGGGAACCGTTGTGTAAAATGCGTTCTGTTTTTATTCCAAAGTGAGTTCAATCGTCATATTCTCCGTGAGCGGCGTACCGGGGGGGGGTGACTGATGCGTGACCCATCCGGTACCGTTTATGACGATACGGACAGTCTGGCTTTCTATGAGCGGGAGCAGTTCTCGTTTTGACAGACCGGTAAAATCCGGCACGAGCACGCCGAGCGTCATAGGTGTCCGTGCAGGAATAGTGATTCGTCCACTGTGTGCCAGCGACGCCGCGCTGCCGCGTTGCAGTCCCAGGTGGTCGATAATCGTATCCGCAGCTTCAGCTATAACCGGCGCGACAATGCGACCGGCATATGTTTCTCCCTTCGCTTTTTCGATAACGATGTAAAGGATAATCTCTGGGTCTTCAATCGGGAATATAGCTATGCAGTTTGAAAGAAAATCGGTAGAACTGTACCCCCCCCGTACCGCATCTGCGATCTGTGCCGTTCCTGTCTTAACACCGATTGAAATATCGCCGAGGTTTGCGCTTGCACCGGTACCGGTGGTTGCGGTTGTCTCCATGCAGCTCAACAGATAGTTCGCCGTGGCTTCTTTGTATATTCGCTCTTTATACGTTACTTGATGGTGATACGCGGTGCTGCCGTCTCGATTTGTCGTCTTATCGATGACGGTCAGCTGTACCGGTACACCGCCGTTTGCAAGCGCCGTTGCTGCCTGTACCATCTGCAGTGCGGATACGCTGATTTCCTGCCCGATGGCGATGGTCGGCTTTGAACGCGCTGACCAAAGTCTGCTGGTGGTGTCTTTTACCGAGCCCGCCGTTTCTCCGGGGAGCCCCACGCAAGGCACCGGTCATGCGCCCTTCGGGCTGGACCTGCGGTCGTACCCTAGTCCGCCTCCGCCTCGAGCAGATCGCGGACACGGCGCACGTACTCCTCGTCGAGGCCGAGATCCCAGAGCAGCTGCAGCATCGTCCAGCGGGTGCGCACGTCGCGGCCGGCGATGATGGAGTCGCAGAACAGCTCGCTGTCGATGTCCACATCGCTGGGCTTCGAGGGTGCGCCGAGCACGCGGTAG